>NZ_CALACG010000270.1 GCF_937890585.1 uncultured Campylobacter sp. | reverse complement strand
CCTGTTCTGCTTGTTCTTTGGCTCTGGTTTCAGCTTCACGTGCTATTCTTCCCTCTTCTTCTTTTTGAGAAATGAATGACTCAACTGAAGCTATTCTATCAAGCAATTCTGTCTTTTTGTCAGTATTTTCAATCTGATTAACGATCTCTTTAGCAGACTTCACTTGACTCATATCTTGACTTTCTTCCAATTGTTTCACTAAAGCTTCACCTTTTTTTTGCAACTCATTTGCTGCCTTTTCCTTAGCTCTTTTCTCTTCTTCTGCTTTTTCCCTAGCTTTTCTCTCTTCTTCTGCTTTTTCTTTTGCTTTTCTCTCTTCTTCTGCTTTTTCTTTAGCTTTTCTCTCTTCTTCAACTCGTTTTGCCTCTTCTATACTAGATGAGGTATCTCTTGTTGAATTTGTTGAAGCTATCGAAGAAGTAGATGCCGCAGTCTGCTTAGTTTTAGATTGAGAAGATGAACTTTTCTTTGTAACTGTTGGAGTTTGGAAAGAAACTACAAAAATACTAACAACGAAAAGTCCTATCATTAGATTTCTTTTTCGAATATCTGGTACTTTCTTTACAAAATACCAAATACCAATTCCGCTCAAAACAAGATAGAGAGTGCCAAAAGTCGTAGTTTAAATTTAGATCGTCATTTAAATAAATTTGATCTATCAAATTTCCAAAATAGTAAAAGCATGAGATTAAATTGCCTAAAATAAGAACAAAATTTAAGATCAAAAATCTTGGTCTTAAATTTAATTTTTTTGCTCAGAGAGAAAGACCAAAATTTAGTCCGCATAGCCAGACAAATGACTTCAGGTAAGTACAGGGAGTGCTTGCACTTCCGCTTGGAGCCTGAGCTCTGCCTAAACGAGAAGTTAAACCAAAAAGCGTAAAATTTAAATCACTCAAGCCAGGTTTTTATACGCTTGAATTAAATTTATACTTCTTTTATAAAACGTACTGCCTCAAGTGGAGTTAAAAATATATGTTCGCTGAATTTTTCCAGATCAGCCTTTTGTCCGTATCCACATGTGAGTCCGACACCAGTCACCAAAGCAGCCTTTGCAGCCTTTAGATCCATAATAGTATCGCCAACCATAAAAGCATTATCTTTGCCTTTTTCTAGCCTTTTAAGGGCTAAATTTATGGGCTCTGGATCTGGCTTTGGTTTTACCACGTCATCTCTACCAACAACTATTTTTATAAATTTCATAACACCCAAATACTCTAATAAGATGATAGAAAATTTAGAAGTTTTTGTAGTAACTACGCCAACATCAGCAAAGCTACCAGCCTCTTGTAAAGCCTCCATCGCGTATGGCAAAAGTGTCGTTTCATCAAGATAAATTTTCTCGTAACAAGCCTTGTACTCTCTTACGTAGTCAGCAAGCAAATTTTTATCTGCGCCAAGTTTTTCAAACATTATTTCTAGCGGATATCCAACTAGAGACTTTAGAGCGTCATGATCTGGCGTTTGTCTGCCGTGAGCTATAAAGGCACTATCAAAGCCTTTTAAAATAGCAGAAGTTGAGTCTATAAGTGTGCCGTCTAAGTCAAAAAGTATGGTTTTTTTCATGATGATCTCCGCAGAAATAAAAAAGGGCCTAGCCGAAGCCAAGCCCTAGAGAAGTAATTTTAAATTATAAAATTATTTGTTGAAAGTAGCTTCAACACGTCTGTTTTGAGCGCGACCTTCTTTTGTTTTGTTTGTAGCAACTGGTTTAAGTTCGCCGTAGCCAACTGTTGAGATTTTTGATTGCTCAACGCCGTAGCCAGCAAGAACTTCAGCCACTGCTTTTGCTCTTTTTTCAGATAATTTTTGGTTGTAAGCTTCTGCACCTACGCTATCAGTGTGTCCAGCAAGTACAACTTTATAATCTGGGTGCTCACCCATAAAATCAGCTACTTTTTTGATCTCAGCTGCATAGCTTGGTCCAACTTTGTAGCTATCAAATGCAAAGTTAACGTCTAGATCTCTAAGAACGATAACTTTCTCGCATCCTCTTTCGTCAACAACTACACCAGCTGGAGTGTTAGGGCATTGATCGATATCATTTGGCACGCCATCATTATCATCGTCAAGAACTGGAGCTGGAGCTGGAGCTGCTGCTACTGGAGCTGCTGCTACAACTGGAGCTGCTTTTGAGTCAAGACCGATGCCAAAGCCTAGTGAGTAGAATAGGTTGTGATCGGCATGATTAAATTTGATAGCATCTCTTGCTTCTGCTTTAAGAGCAAATCTATCAGTAACTTGGTATCTTAAACCAAGACCATATTGACCAAAACCACCATCTTTATTTTTCACAAAAGCGTTTGGTATATCTTCATAACCAGCACCAATTAAACCATATAGGCCAACTGGTCCAAAGTCAACGATATCTTTTACAAGATTTGCGTGATATCTAAGCGCTCTACCATGTCTTACAACGTCGCCTGTTCTCTCTTTAATTTTTTGAGAATAATCAACACCAAGCTCAACTTGATCAAAGAAGAAGTTCTCAAGGTTTCTAGCTACTCTAACGCCAAAGAAGTTGTGATCTTTTACGCGTAGGTTTCCTTCTGGATGTACACCGCCAATAGTTGGAGTGATCTCGTAGTTGTATGCTGCATTAGATGCAAAAACCGCTGTTGCGGCAACCATAGCTAAAGCAATCTTTTTCATAATAGAATTCCTTTCAATAGGGATTTTTAATGTTGACTATAATTTTACCTAAATAAAGATTAATCAACTTTAAATTATAACTAAATTTTAATGTAAATTTGAAATTTACATAACCTAAAATTTGCAAGAGCAAAAAGCACTTGCAAAATCCATTAACGTTTAGAGAATTGTGGGCTTCTTCTGGCCTTTCTTCTACCAAATTTCTTACGTTCAACAACACGAGAATCTCTAGTTAGTAAGCCTTTTGGTTTAAGCGCTGCTCTAAAATCAGCATCCATATCAGCTAAAGCACGTGAAATGCCGTGCCTTAAAGCCTCAGCTTGTGCTGAATAACCGCCACCTAAAGTTGTAGCTACTACGTCTATTAAACTCTCTTGTTTTGTTACCAAAAGTGGTTGAATAACTTTAAGCTTGATAGCCTCATGACCGCCAAGCCAAGTGTTAAGATCCATACCATTTACTACGATTTTACCGCTTCCAGACTTTATCCAAACCTTTGCTACGGCAGTTTTTCTTTTACCAGTTGCATAAACTTTTGCCATAATTATTTTCCTTCTTTTTTAGCTATTTGTGCCGTATGAGGATGCTCACTGCCAGCATAAACTTTTAGTTTTTTTATCATCTCTCTTCCAAGTTTTGTCTTTGGAAGCATGCCACGAACAGCTAGCTTGAAAAGTTTTTCTGGCTTATTTGCTATCAAATCGCCAAATTTCTCGCTCTTTACGCTGCCAAAATATCCTGAGTGTCTGTGATAAAGTTTATCTTCAGCTTTGTTATTACCAGTAAATTCTACTTTAGAAGCATTTATGATGATAACATAGTCGCCACAATCTACGTTTGGCGTGAAGCATGGTTTGTTTTTGCCACGAAGTATAGTTGCTACCTCAGTTAGCAATCTACCAAAGCGCCTACCAGCTGCATCAACTACGATCCAGTCTCGCTTAACTTCGTTTGGCTTTGTTATTTTTGTCATTTTCTTACCTTTGCCAAGTTAATTTTTGAGTTGTGATTGTATTTAAACAATGCTTTGATAAAGCTTAAATTAAGTAGCATTTAAACTTCAATATATGAAATTTTGCTCTCAAGTGCATAGAAGATGACGGCGATTATACTATGTTTTTCATAAAATTTAGCGAGCGCATCTTTATACTCTTTTACTTGTTTTTTGTTCTCTTCTATGTTTTTATCTGTCGTTTTATAATCAATCACGCAAATTTCACGATCATTAAAGCAAAAAAGATCCATCTGTTTTAGCTCATTTTTTACTTTAAATGGCTGCTCTTTGTAAATTTCTTTGCCCTTTATGCACTCTATAAATTTTGGCTCACTTATAAGCATTTTTGCCCTAGAAAAGGCGTCTTCAAGTGCTTCAAGCGGCAAAAATTTATGAAATTTATTTAGCATCAAATTTTTAGCTTTTTCTAGTGAAATTTCATCAAATTTTTCGCTCATCTCAAGCAGATAGTGAAACGCAAGGCCAAAATATATCGCGCTTAAATTTTTCCCGCTCGTCTTTTGCTCTTTTGTCTCAATCTCTTGCCTCTCTATCTTTAAAATTTCAGGCATTTTTTCATCTTTTTTTAGCTCTTTTTGCTCAGTTTTACTAGGCAAAATTTTGCCAAAGCTAAACTCTTTTAGATCAAGATAGTCGTTTGCTTCGCTCTTGTCGCTTCTTGTGTAAAATGAAAAAAAGCTTGGGCTATTTCCGCTTGGGACGGCTTGTTTGATGATGATGAGCGACTTTGTTGCCCTTGTGAATGCGACGTAAATTTTATTGATATTTTCTTGTTTTTCAAGCTCTTTCATCTGCTCCAAAACGCTTGCGTAGTCGCTATCAAAATTTTCTCTACCTGAAATTTTACTCTTTACGATCCACTCGCCATTTTCGCTGTATTCCGTGATAAAGCTCGAGTCATCTCCCCTGCCCCTGCCCATCATATCGCAAACGATGACGTGGTCAAATTCAAGGCCCTTTGACTTATGCACGGTCATCACTCTCACGCCGTCGCTACTTTTTGGACTGATTTTAGAGCTAAAGTTTTCAAGGTTAAATATAAAATCACTTAAATTTTTATACCCCGCGCTTAGCTCAAACAACCTCAAGATATCAACGTCTGCCATACTTATGCCTAAATTTTTAGCTAGGTAAAAAAGGCTATTTGTAGCGCTCTCTTCTGGTTTTATGCTTAGTTTTTTGACGCTTGCATTTACTAGCGCTTTTACATTTTTCTCATAAATTTCTTCTTTAAATAGGCAAAATTTCGCATACTCGATGATCGCTGCAACAAGTGGCGTTCTTTTTAGCTCCAAAGTGCCTTCATTGACGCTTTTTATCCCTGCGCTGCTAAGCACTTCTGAGATGAGACTAATGTCGCTATTTTTCCAGCAAAGCACGGTTATCTCGCTTGCATTTACGCCAGCTTTTAAAAGCTCACTTGCTTGCGAAACGACCGCACCTGCGATATCTTCATCACTTAGCACACGCAAGTAGCCGTAGTCGTCTTTTTCTACTTCAAAGTATGCACACTCGCCGCTTACCTCGTAGCTTAGCGCCTCATCTTTTTTGGCTGGCTCTTGCGGCTCAAAACTAAGCCCATATCTATGATAAATTTCTTCAAAAATGGCGTTATTAAATTTCACCAAAGCCTTTAAACTGCGGTAGTTACTTGGTAAATTTTCTATATCTATCTGGCTAAAATCATCTCCAAGCTTGTCAAAAAGCTCCTTTTTGCCACCTCTAAATTTATAGATGCTCTGCTTTGTATCGCCGACGTAAAAGAAGCTTCCAAGCCCGTTTTGTCCGTATCCAGAGACTATTTCAGCGATGAGCGGCAAGATGATCTCATACTGGATCACGTTTGTATCTTGAAACTCATCAACTAAGAGGTGATTTATCCTGCCATCAAGCCTAAAATAAAGCGCTTCTTTGTCTAAGCTTTGCACCAAAAGCTTAAAAACCAGCTTGTTTATATCAGCAAAACTTAGCGCATTTATCTCCTTGTTTAGCTCTAAATTTGACGCCTTATAAAGCTTTAATAGCTTGCTAAAGCCACTTAGCCTATACTTTTCGACCTCTAAAATGTAGTTTTTCGCTCCCTCTTTTAGCTCACAAAAAAGCCTATCAAGCTCTGGGGTGTAAATTTTGCTAAAAGTGCGGTAGTCTAGGCTTTGCCTAGCAAAAACCTTACTCTTAAATAGCTCAAATAAATTCTGCTCGCCAAATGTCTTTTTAGCCGTATCGCTAGCGCCATTTTGTAAGGCTATATGCTCATTTAACGCCTTTTGCGCCGCCCTTACCTTGCTATCATCTGGATAGCTTGCGCCACTATCTTTTAGCTCGCCGCCAAAGCTCTCATAAAATTTCGCCAAAGTCTGCGAAAAGCTAGCCTCTTTTTGGCTTGAGATGATCATCATAAGTGCGAGCTCGCTAAGAAGCTTTTTATCCTTGCTCGCCTCTTTTACAAATTTTTTCCACGCCAGATATTGCAAGCTATCTTGCACGCTGTAATCAGGGCTAAGCCCTAAAT
>NZ_CALACG010000269.1 GCF_937890585.1 uncultured Campylobacter sp. | reverse complement strand
ATCACCAAGTAGCCACGCATAGACCGCACCACTCGCGAAATCAAGCAAAAATATCCACGGATCACCCATGGCAAAAACTTTCAATTTTACGGGATGAGCCTCGCCATACCACTATGTGCCGCCATATCGGCTGTTTTGACAAAATTTATACTGAAAGCTTTAAAAATAGCGATCTACTAGCCATCCTAGTGAAATTTAGCCAAGCTTCAAATTCGCATCTGCCACGCCAGCAAAAATTTTTTAAAACGAACGCTGCATAAAATGCTTCAAAATAGCGTAAATTTGATAGCTTGCTAGTAAAATTTGCCACATAAAAGGCAAAACTCTTTTTTGTCTAAAAATCATAGCCTGCCTCGTATCGATGATTTACGCCCAAATTTAACCTGGACGTAAATTTACGAAGCAAAGAGCCAAAATCAGACTACACATATCCTTGATCTATCATCGCGTCAGCCACTTTTCTAAAGCCAGCGATATTTGAGCCAAGCACTAGGTTGCCCTCATCGCCAAACTCTTTACTAGTTTCATAGCTTAGTTCAAAGATGTGATTCATGATGCCATGAAGTCTGCGATCGACCTCCTCGAAACTCCACGAAGTCATGCCAGCATTTTGCATCATCTCAAGACCACTTGTTCCCACGCCGCCAGCGTTTGCTGCTTTTGCTGGAGCAAAGTGAAAGTCTTTTTGTGCAAGCATGAAATTTATCGCATCAAGCGTGCTTGGCATATTCGCGCCCTCAGCCACGAAGCGGCAGCCATTTGCGTAAAGCACTTTTATGTCAGCTAGGTGAAGCTCGTTTTGTGTCGCACACGGGAAGGCTCCGTCGCATGGCACGTCCCAGACGCCGTTTCTGCCCTCTTTGTATTCGCTCACGCTTACATATTTTGCATTTGGTCTAAATTTGGTGTATTCGCTAAGGCGAGCGCGTCTTACTTCTTTTAGCTCTTTAAGTACCGCTAGGTCGATGCCCTCAGCGTCATAGACATATCCGTTTGAGTCAGAGACGGTGATAGGCAGTGCGCCTGCTTGATAGAGCTTTTCGACTGTGTAGATGGCGACATTTCCGCTACCGCTGACGCTGCATTTTTTGCCCTCAAGTGATAGTCCAGCTTTTTTTAGCATGTTTTGTGTGAAATATACTAGTCCGTATCCAGTAGCCTCTGTGCGCGCTAGGCTGCCGCCCCAGTTTAGCCCCTTGCCAGTTAGGATGCCATCAAACCTGCCAGTTAGCTTCTTATACTGACCAAACATATAGCCGATCTCTCTAGCGCCCACGCCGATATCGCCTGCTGGCACATCCACGGTGTTGCCGATGTGGCGGTAAAGCTCACTCATAAATGCTTGGCAAAATCGCATTATCTCGCCCTCGCTCTTACCCTTTGGATCAAAGGTGCTGCCGCCTTTTGCGCCGCCGATATTTACGCCAGTGAGCGAGTTTTTGAAAATTTGCTCAAATCCAAGAAATTTTAGCACGCCAAGATCGACGCTTGGGTGGAGCCTTAGACCGCCCTTATATGGGCCAACAGCTGAGTTAAACTGCACGCGGTAGCCGTTATTTACCTTTGGTCTGCCATCATCGCCTGTGTATGTCACGCGAAAGATCACCGTGCGCTCAGGGATGACGATGCGCTCTAGGATCGCGTGTTTTTGGTACTTGCTCTCTCTTTTTATAAGCGGCTCTAGGCTGTTTAGAACCTCAGTCGCAGCTTGGACAAAGACGCCTTGACCTGGGTTGGTCTTCTTTATCCACTCCATCGTTTGTTCGATGTACTCGCTCATTTTTGCTCCTTTTTCCTTTTTTTGTAGTTAAATATTAACTCGGCTAGAAAAAATTTTTATTTAAAGATATTTTAATATTTTTATTTTGGGCAATGAGTGTTACATATCGAAACTAAATTTATAAAAAGTGGTTTTTGCATCATTTGTTGGGATAAATTTATAAAAGAGGATTTGGTTAGAGTGAGCCTAAATTTACTAAATTTGTGCCATCTCTTGCCAAAAATCAAGTGCTGCGTCGTCTGCTTGGACAAAATTTAGGATTTGCTGGGCTGATGGCATGGCTTCGCCGTTTAGCCTTGCTATATAGGTGCTAGCACTGTCTCTTATACACATCTCCGAGCCCACGAGACC
>NZ_CALACG010000268.1 GCF_937890585.1 uncultured Campylobacter sp. | reverse complement strand
GATATAATAGCCACAAAACGGCATAGCTGTGTGATTTTAGCATATTTAACCAAAGCTTAAATCATTTAAGCTTTAGCAAATAAAGGAATAAAATGACGAGAATTCTTACTCTACTTTTTACATTGTCCGTTGCGGCAATGGCCATTGAAGGACCAACTGGCGTCAATCAATTTGACAGCACCATTTGGGCAGCACAGAGGATAGAAAATATCAAGCCTTATGAGCATGGCTGGGGCCCGATATTTACTTTTATACAAGGCAACGACTACTTCGCGATAGCTGCACTTTCTATCATTTTAGCTGTTATCGGCGCGTTCGTGCTACACTTCTTGATCATCGGACCAAAACACTTTAGTCACGATGGCAAAAAAGTATTTGCGTTTTCACTGATCGAACGTATAGCTCACGGCTTAGCTGCGATCTCTTGGATCATCTTAGTGCCAACTGGCATCATCATCATGTGGGGTGCAGAGCTTGGCGGTGGCACATTTGTGCGTTTCTGTAGATACTTGCACGATATAGCGACTATTATATTTGCTATTTCTGTGCTTCCTATGCTATTTGCTTGGACTATCAGAATGCTTCCAGCTGTTTATGACATCAGATGGATGATGATAGTTGGTGGTTATCTATCAAAGAAGAAAAAACCAGTCCCTGCTGGTAAATTTAACGCTGGTCAAAAGGCATGGTACTGGATCGCTATCCCTGGTGGTATCGTGATGATCATCACTGGTGCGATCATGTATTTCATGGATATTAAAGAGCCTGCAGTTGCTAGTTGGTTTGGTATCTCTCAAATCGATCTTTTAAGATATAGCGTAGTTATCCACAACTGCCTTGGCATCGTCTGTGCGGTATTTTTCCTAGTTCATATCTATATGGCTGCGATCGCTATACATGGCGCTATCTGGTCAATGGTCACTGGATACAAAGAAGAAGAAGAGGTTTATGTACTTCACCACTACTGGTATCAAGAGCTTGTTAAGGAAAACAAGATCCCAGTATCTGACTACGAAAAATCTTACACAAATTTAAAATAATCAATCTTGACCTTGCGACTTACGCAGGGTCAAACTCTCTTTTATAACAAATTTCACAGCACAAATCCTTTTAAAAAATTAATATTTTTTAGCTATAATCCAAAATCAGTTTCAAGGTTTGAAATACTAATCACAAAGGAAAAACAATGACAAGAACAATTGATTGCAGAAATTTAGAGTGCCCAAAACCAGTCATCATGACTAAAAATGCGCTTGAGGGCTTAAACGAGGGCGAAAGCTTAGAGATCATCGTAAATGCTTTGGCGCCAAAAGAAAATATCTCGAGATTTTTGAAAAATCAAAATATAGAATTTAGCCTAGAAAGTGGTGAAAAAGAGACTAGAATTTTGGCAATAAAAGGCAAAAGTGCACTTGAGCTTACAAATTTTGACGAATTTGTCTGCGATATCACGCCAAAAAGCGAAAAAGTGCTCTATCTAAACGACGAACGCGCAGGAAGCGGCGATGTAGGCGTGAATTTGCTCTCTAAATTCCTTGGCGCTTTTTTACAAGTAGAGAAAAAACCAAAGTTCATCATCTGCGTAAACAACGCCGTTAAAATGACAACAGATCGTTCACACCCAAGCTTTAAGCCACTCAAAGACCTAGAGGCCGCTGGCGTGCAAATTTTGAGCTGCGGAAGCTGCTTGGAGGCTTATAAACTAGTAAGCGACCTTGCTATCGGCGAAATTTCAAACGCTTATGAGATTATCGATATACTCTCAACTCACGAGCAGATCAAACTATGATCTACCACGACAAAAAGCTTACGCAGTTCGTTAAAGCCGCCGGCTGAGCTGCTAAGCTTGACCCGTCGGGTCTACACAAAACGATTAGTAGTTTAAATTTATCTCATCCAAACCTGCTCTCAAGCACCGGTTCAAACGAGGACGCGAGCGTTTTTAAGCTCTCAGAAGATCTCGCACTCGTTCAGACGCTTGACTTTATAACGCCAGTAGTCAATGACCCATTTATCTACGGCCAGATCGCTGCGGCAAATAGCCTAAGCGACGTCTTTGCTATGGGTGGCGAGGTGATAAACGCCCTAAATATCGTGGGCTTTGACAGCTGCAACCTTGCACCTGAAATTTTGGGCGAAATTTTGCAAGGCGGAGCTAGCAAAGTAAAAGAGTGCGGCGGTATCATCGTTGGCGGGCATACGATAGAAACGCAGCAGATGTACTACGGACTAAGCGTCACTGGCAAGGTGAGTCCGCAATATTTCTGGGCAAACAACACCGCAAAGCCGGGCAATGTCCTCATCCTCACAAAGCCCCTTGGTAGCGGCATCTTAAGCACTGCGATCAAAGCCGATCTACTAAGCATAGCCCAAATAAACGAGGTCGCAACCATAATGGCTCAGCTAAATTCCTACGCCGTAAAAGCGCTTGAAGGTATCAAAGTCTACGCAGCCACCGATGTGACTGGATTTGGCTTTTTGGGGCATTTAAGCGAGATGTTGAACGAAGAGATTAGCTTTGAAATTTACGAGCAAAACGTGCCTATCATCGCAAGTGCAAAAGGGTTTGCCGACATGGGCATCATCCCAGAGGGAAGCTATAAAAACCGCGAATTTGCAAAGCATTTTGTGAGCAAAGAGGCTGATATCGTGCTCTTTGACGCGCAAACTTCTGGCGGACTTTTGCTAGCTGTTGGCGAAAATGATGCAAATTTGGCTCTTGCTCGCCTAAAAGAGGCTGGATATGAGCACTCAGCGATCGTTGGCATGGCTACAAGAAAAAATGAGTTTGAAATAACTCTTAGATAAATTTAAACTACATGCCAGCTTTCGCGCCGGCTACTAAATTCCCTTTAATTTACCTAACCGCTCTATAATTTCAAAAATTTAACAAAGGAGATATGATGAACTATCTTGAAATTTTAAAATTTCGTCACGCTTGCAAAATTTTTGATGAGAGCAAAAAGATAAGTGCTGGCGAATTTGACTTTATCCTAGAGGCTGGCAGACTAAGCCCAAGCTCGACTGGCCTTGAGCAGTGGGACTTTTTAGTCGTACAAAACAAGGAGCTTAGAGAAAAGATAAAAGCCGTTTCGTGGAACCAAGTGCAGATCACCTCTTGCTCGCATTTGGTGGTCGTCTTGGCAAAGATCAAAGAGATAAAGGTTGGCAGTAGCTATATCGATAAAATGATCGCTAGACGCGCAGATAAAGAGCCTGAGATGATCGCTGCGAGACAGAAATTTTACAACGACTTTTTGCTATCAAATTTCAAAAACGACGATGAGCTAACATTTCAGTGGTCACACGAGCAGTGCATGATAGCTGCGACAAATATGATGAACGCAGCCGCGAGCCTTGGGATCGACAGCTGCCCGATCGAAGGCTTTGATAGGCACGCTTTAAATGAAATTTTAGGGCTTGATGAGAGCGAGCAAAGAGTGGCTATCGTAGTGCCATTTGGCTACCGCCTAAACCCACAGCCTGAAAAATACCGCAGACAAAGATCTGAAGTAGTTACTTGGATCTACTAACTCACGGGGCAAAACGCCCTGTGTCTATTTAAATTTAAACAAAAAGAGATTTTATAAGCTAAAAAAAGTAAATTTGCGTTAAAATCATGGCTAGTTTTAAAAAGCGAGGCTTAAATTTAATGCAAAAAAATAGCGCTAAACCAGTTTTGCAGATTTTTAAGAGGTTCTATGTAAAGATAGCACTACTTCTTTTTGCCTTCATCTTTCTTGCACTCTTTGTCATATTTGCTGGCATAAACAACATTAAGTATGAAATTTCCACTCTAAATTTAATCACTAGAAACAATATCATCAACGCATTTTCAGATGTAAAAGATAACATATCTACAAAGGCAAGACTCATTGCAAACGGCATAGAGCCGTTTTATGAAAATACTATTATAAGTAAATTCTACGCCGCTTTTTACGTGATATCAAAAGATAACTCTTTGCTTTACGAGCGTAAATTTGACAGTGCTTTAGAGCTACACGACTACGATATCGCATGGTTTTCAGATATTAAAGCGGGCGAGTTTAGGCTCTCTGATAGATTTTACAAAAATAAGCGATTTAAAGATATCTACATAGCTTATGGCCTAAAAAATGGCAATAAAATTCTCGCTCAACTAAGTCAAAATCTTTTAAAAAACAGAGTCGATACAGGCTACAATAAAAAGCTTGGCGCATATGTCTTTTTGGTTGACAAAGACGGCAACCTCTCAAGAGATGAGTTTTATAAAAAATTTGTAAAAGAGGACTTTGATAAGTATATCTCGCAAGGTGGCGAGTTTAAAGAAGACAAGATCATTTTTATACTAAAGGATATGAATTTTTACAAGATCAGCTACCTAGAAGAGCAAAAATTATTTATCATCACTGGCTCTAACAAGCAGCTTGAGATATTCCTGCAGCTTCTTTTTATAGCGCTTTCGTTTATATGTTTTGTTGCATTTAGTATATTTTGGATGCTTGATAACAGATACGTCAAAGATAAATTTTTATCTCCGTTTAAAAAGATCACCCTTTTTGCCACAGACAAGAGCAAAGAGGCTGGAGATGACTTTGAGATAAGTGAGTTTATATCGCTAAACAACAGCATAAAAGCACTCTACGACAAAACCGACAAGGCCTACGAAGTGGCGCAAAGCTACGAGCATAGATTTGGCTACGTCTTTGAAAAGAGCTTTTTAAAGATCGTCGTGTTTGACGCATATACTGGCGTTATAACAGACATTAGCAACGCTCTTTTAGAAACTCTTGGCTACAAAAGAGACGAAGTATTAAATTTAAACGTCAAAGAGCTGCTTTATGGCGAGTTTAAGAGCCTTGTTAGAGATAGGCAAAATGCGATAAAAAACGGCCTAGCCTATGAAGCAAAGCTAAAACGCAAAAATGGCGATATAGTCGATGTTTCAGTGATTGAGAGTAGCTTTGAGCTAGAAAACACAAGAGTAAATTTTATCGTTGTAAAAGATATCACTCAAGAAAAGATCACGCAAAGAAATGACGAGATCGTCAAAAGCTACGTACTATTTTCTCCAAACGTCATCGCAGTGGCCACCCTTGATGAGCCACTCTTGATAACTCAAAGCACAAATAATATAGAGAGAGTTTTTAACATCCAAAATGAGAGCCTCATAAATTTAGAGCATATCATCGCGAGTGAGGACATAGAGAGCTTTAAAGCGGCCATGCAAGCAGCCAAAAAGGCCTTTATACAAACAAATTTCAAAAACGACGGGCTAAATATCATCGTCAATATGCTAAACGCCTACGGCAAGAAAATACCATTTAAAGTAATAGCTAAATTTGTCGATGGGGACGAGCAAAAGATCATATACTCATTTACCGACCTTAGCGACATGCTAAAGCTTCAGGAGAATTTTGACAGGCAGGCAAAAGAGAACAAAGCACTGCTTTGGGCAGGCGAGGCAAATATCTTCTCGTGGGATAAGAGAAATGATCTGCTTAGCATTTCAGACGAGCTGGCTAAATTTTTAGGTACGCAAAGCACGCTAAATTTCGAGCAAACCAGATCTATCTTGGTCGATGAATTTGATAGTTTTTACAACTTTTTTGAGAGCTTAAGAGATGGCAACAGCTATGTTGGCGATGTTAAATTTTATAGTGCAGATAAAGAGGTAGCACTCTTCAGACTGCGAGCAAAAGCCCTTGAAAGCGACGAATTTGGCGAGGTAAGCCTGATAAAAGGCGTCTTAAAAGATCAAAGCTTAGAGGAAAATTTCTTTATCTATCAAGACTTGCTGGCTAAAATTTTCTCATTTAGCAAAGAGGAGATCATCTTGCTTGACGAGGAGCTAAGAGTGATCGACGCAAACGACGCATTTTTTAGCACTCAAAGCAAAAAAGATGAAATTTATCTAAAAGATATCACCCTTATAAAACAAGGCTTAAGCGATATAAAATATCAGATCATCGAGGTCATAAACCGCGAAGGCTCGTGGAAAGGCAAGGTCTGGAGCGAGGACGCCAAGGGCAAAAGCAAGCTTGAGATGATAGAAATTTTACCGCTCATAAATGCCGATGAGAGCAAAAACGGCTATCTCATGCTCTCGATGCCTTCAAACAACGAGCAGCAAAACGAAAAATACCTCGAATATATCGCATATCACGACCCGCTCACCAAGCTACCAAATAGATTTTTACTCTACAACAAGCTAAATTCGCTAATACAAAAAAATGATCAAAAAATAGCCGTTATCTACCTTGATATGGACGATTTTAAGGGGATAAATGACAACTTTGGTCACCAGATCGGCGATAAATTTTTAATCACTATCGCAGAGAAGATAAGCGCTCTATTTTTAACAAAAAATATCTTTGCAAGGATAGGTGGAGACGAGTTTGTAGGCGTTATAAACTATGAAAATTTAGGCGAGGTATATGAGATCGTTGAAAATATACTAAGGATATCATCGCAAGCTGTCGTTATAAATGAGATCAGCCTAAAAACTAGTGCAAGCATCGGCATAGCGCTGGCTGAGCCTGAGCTTGGAGCTGATGACGTGCTGCAAAGAGCCGACTGGGCGATGTATCAAGCCAAGATAAGTGGCAAAAACAGAAGCTATACATTTGATGCGAAAAAAGATGTCTATTTTAAGAGCCAATACGAAGATGGCTCAAAAATTTTAAAAGCGCTTGACGCTGGCGAGATGTTTTTAGAATTTCAACCAGAGATCAGCTTTAGCACGGGCGAGACTTTAAGTTTTGAAGCGCTTATTAGATGGAGAAAAGATGGCGAGATCATCTATCCAAGCGACTTTTTACCACTTATAAAGACAAGTAGCGCATCGAGCAATATCGCTTTATTTACGATAAAAGAGGCGCTTTTAGCAAGAAAAATGTGGCTAGAAAATGGCATAAGCGCAAAGGTTCGCGTAAATTTAAGCGTTAAAAAGCTCTTTACAGAGGAGTTTTGGCATAAATTTAAAGCGATATTTGATGAGGATAAAAGCCTTGATCCAACTGGGCTTATCATCGATGTTATCGACGCTGCAACAGCTACAAATTTAGAAGTTTTAGAAATTTATGTTAGAAAGTATAAAGAGCTTGGCATACACTTCTCGCTTGATGACTTTGCCTC
>NZ_CALACG010000267.1 GCF_937890585.1 uncultured Campylobacter sp. | reverse complement strand
CTCTATGCCCTCTTCAAAGTCATTGTTGTCTTGTAATTTTGTCTCAAATTTCTCTTTTTTCTCTTCTTCAAATATATTAAAATTTGCTTTTGGTTTTGATCTTAGCTCACCTTTGTATCTCATCTTCTTTTCAGAGTCTATCTCATAAGGTGTAAATTCGCCAGCTCCATACATACATAGGCCGATAGCACAAGAATTTGCCGGCTCTCTTAAAATTTCATATAGGCCGTCCATCTCTTTTGGTCTGGCTATTCTTACAGGCATATTGTCAAATATCGCAGAAGCTAGGTCTTTTAGGCCGTCAAGCTTTGTCATGCCGCCAGTTAGAACTATGCCAGCGCCAACTAACTCTTTATAGCCGCTATCTTCGAGCATATTTGCAAGTACCATTAAAGTCTCTTCTGCTCTAGCTGAGATAACATTTGATATCACGTCTAGTGAAACTTCATGTGTTTTTTGCTCATCGCCAAGTCTTGGAAGCTCTATTAGATCGACTGATTTATTTACAAGCTTGCCATACTCCAGCTTGATCTCTTCAGCTTTTGGAAGTGGCGTGTGAAGTGCCATTGAAAGATCTATCGTTATATTTGCAGAGCCAACATGTAGGTATGAGTTATATCTTAGTGAATTTCCGGCATGCACCACCATGTTACATGTTTCGCCACCCATATCTATAAGAGCTACGCCAAGTTCTTTTTCGTCTTTCGTTAAAGTTGCTATGGCTGAGGCATAACCTGAAAGAACGACATTATCAACCTGTACGCCAGCTAAATTTACAGCTTTTCGTAGGTTGCTAAGTTGTGATTTTTGTATGCTTATGATATGAGCTTGCACTTCAAGTCTAGTGCCATTCATGCCGATAGGATCTTCTATAAATTCTTGTCCGTCTACTTTGAAGTTGTATGGTAAAACATGAAGTTTTTCAAATTCTTGTGATGTTTCGGCATTGTGATCGGCCATTTGCATAGCTCTTTCGATCTCTCTTATGCCGATTTCATGATTTGGGATATTTACCACACCGCTGCTGTTTACGCTTTTTGTGTATTTCCCAGATATAGAAACTACAACTTTTTCATATTTTGTACCAGCAACTCTTTGTGCTTCTATGAGCGCATTTTTGATCGACTTTGCTGCTAGCTCTATGTTGTTTATAGCACCTTTTTTTATGCCTTGTGCTTTTTCTGTTCCTATTCCTATTATTTTTATGCCGTCTTCATTATGCTCTGCTATAACAGCACAAATTTGAAAAGAGCCGACATCTATACCTAAAATTCTAGTGCTCAAAATAATTTACCTTTTGACATATTCTTTAACTTCATAATATTTTAGAAGTTTGTTTGTTAAATCTTTTATCAACTCGTTGTTTTTAAGCATTGCAACATTTTGCTGTGTTATTTGCTTATAGTTGTTATTTATATTGTTAGTAAGCAATCTTTGTTCCAAAATATCGTACACTACGGCTTTGTCATCTAATATAACATAACCTTTTGTGTTGTTAGTGTCAAAAAGTTGAGAAACAAAAGCTCTTGTATCGCTCTCATTTAAGCCCGCAATAGAGCCATTTACCTCTCTGCTAACAAAGCCAACATCTGTGCCTTTAAAGTTTTGTAGAGTATCTTTTGCTTTTGCTGTTAAAATTTCTTTTTCTTTTTTACTTTTATAAATTTCAAGCACATTGGCTCTTGCTTGTTCAAAGCTCATAGGTTGTGGAGGAGTTATACTTTTTATTCTAGCTATCAAATAGCCATCTTTGTAGATAAATGGTTTTATCACTTCGCCAACTTTTGCACCCTTTATCTCATCAAGTGAAAAAGTAGCATTGTCTTCATTTACGCTTACAAAACCATTAGTTGCAAGTTCAGCTTTTTTAACAGCTACATACTTTTCTAAAGCGTTAGTTTTGCTTTGTTCTATGTTATAG
>NZ_CALACG010000266.1 GCF_937890585.1 uncultured Campylobacter sp. | reverse complement strand
GTGGTTGATATCACCATCTAGCATAGCTGTATTTCTATTTTGATTTGTTATTTGATCCGATTTTTCATTTAGAACATTACCATGCTCATCAAGCTCAACAAATTTAACTTCAGCCTTACCAACATTTTCAAATTTAACACTTGAAGTAGTTTTAAGGGCCGTGTTATCTAGCTCAGCTGTGATACTAGCTGCATTTCCGAGGGCTGTTTGGTAGTGGTTATAGTTATAGCCAACCTTTATGCCATTATCGCCGTCAAATACATTGTTGCCTTTTGTATCTATAACGCTTGTAACGTTGCCACTAGCATCTTTATGAACTGTGTAATAGTCATTTATGCCAGTGCCTATAACGTGTATCTTGCTGCCGTCCTTTGCAAGGTTTGGTATGCTGATGGTTGCAGTAGCTTTTGCGCCATCCTCAGCATAGTTCTCGCCTCTTGTGATAGTACCGTTGCCATCTGCGTCATCATTAAATTTGATAGTAAATTTATCTGGAGCAGTAGTCTCGCCTGTGGCTGTGTTGCCAGCGCTATCAGTAGCCTTTGCGGTCACTGGAGTGTTGTCTTTTGTCGCATCGTCGCTGATAGTGACCTTGCCACTATTTGGATCAAGTTTAAAAGCGCCTGTTGGAGCTGTCGTCTTGTCAGGAGTATTGTCCACAACCCAGCCAACACTTGAGTTTTTGACCACGGTTATAGTTTGTGAGTTGCCGTTATTATCTGTGTATGAAATTTCAACCTTTGTCGCGTCATTGTCGTGAGGCACTACATCAACTGTGCCGTCAGCTTTTGGAGTGAGATCTACCTGCGGCGGCACAACGTCTGATACTGGAGTAGTAACTGGAGTACCATTGCCTGCATCATCTTTTGGAGTAACTTTTACCTCAGTACCTGGTTTTAGTGGTTCATTATTTGGTGTAGGAACACTAAATGTACCATCAGGATTTACTGGAACTGTAACTGAGGTATGACCAGGAATTTCAACAATTACAGTGGTATTTGGATCTGGGTTTGGAACCTTACCAGTTACTACTGTTGAAGTGTTGTTAATTGGGTCTAGAGTTACTGTTGGGATAGTAGTATCTACAAAACCAGCACCGCCACCAGCATTATCGGCTGCGCCGCTTACGCCGCCTATCCTCTCAGCACCTCTTGCGCTGTTTAGATCGCCTATAGAGCGGAAATTTTCATTGATATTTGAATAGTGACCGCCCTCATCAAACGACGCTGCACCAAGGCTAACGCCATCTCCACCACCAGCTGCGGCTGCGTTACCACCAGCGGCAGTCTCCTCTAGTTTTGTTAGATCCTCGCCGTTTAACAACGCTTTTTGCAAGTCACTAACATCTGCTACGGTATTTGGTTTTTCTCCTGCGGCTACATTTTCGTCAAGCTTTAACGACTCATCACCCAAGATGGTGACATCTTTGCCATTGTCCATTGAAACTACGGCTTTAGAAGAAGCTGAAGAGGTCTTTACAACCTCCCCAAGATATAAAGCGTCGCCAACTTTTAAAACGCGGCTAACGCCATTTTGATCTACAGCTACTACTAAGCCTGAGATTTGTTTGATTACTCCTACTTGAGTTTGCATGTCTATCCTTATCGTAAAATAAATTTTACGTAATTTTAAGACATTTTAATCCTCTTTGTATATTGTACTTTAGTACAGTTGTGACATTATTGTGCTGCGATAACCTCAATTTCTACAAGTGCATCTTTTGGCAAAGTCTTCACAGCTACCGTGCTTCTAGCTGGATATGGCTCTTTGAAAAATTTAG
>NZ_CALACG010000265.1 GCF_937890585.1 uncultured Campylobacter sp. | reverse complement strand
GATCATTACAACTACCTTTTTGTCCATTTTTACAAGATTTTGAAAACAGATCAATAGCTTTTTTAAAATCTTGTTTTATTTGATTTCCTTCAAAATATAATCTTCCCAAAAGATAACAACTGAGACTGTCTCCAGATTTACATCCATTGGAATATAAGGCTATAGCTTTGTCAATATTGCCAGAATTTGCATAAGAAAAACCAGCAGCAGAACAAAGACTTATTTCTCCATTTTCACACATGGTATCAATATTTTTAGTATCTGAATTTTTTCCATATAGAAAGATTATAAAAAATAATAATAGTATTGTTTTTTTCATTTTTACCTTTCAGTTCAGTAAGCAAGGAATTAATTTATAATCCTTGTTCGGTTAAATTCTTATATAAATCACAGCCTTCTTGTGAGCCTAAATTGCAAGCTCTTTCTGTGTATTCCTTAGCTATTCTTTTGTTTTGTTTTACGCCTTTTCCATCATAATACATCATAAATAAACCCAAACATCCGCCAGGATTATCTAAATTGCATGCTGATGCTAGATATTTTAGTGCTTTTGTAAAATCTTGTCTAACTCCTGCGCCGGAAAGGTATTTCATCCCAAGAATATGGCATGCGCCACTTTCTTTTAATCCGCAGGCTTTTTCATAAAAGTTTATTGATATTTTTAAATACTGTTTTATTATTTTTCCTTGTTCGTAAAACAAGCCTAGACTAAAACATCCTTCTGAATTTTCTAAATTGCAAGCTCTGGTAAATAATTGGATAGCCTTTGTAATATCTTTTTTTACACTTTTTCCTTTAAGATATGAGGAACCAATTAAGAAGCATCCTTTTCCGTATTTTAAATCACAAGATGTCATAAATAGCTCGTTTGCTTTTGTAAGATCTTGTCTTACGCCTTTTCCATTGTAGTATAAATTGCCAGCACTATAACACCCAATTCCGATACCAGAATTACATGATGTCATATATAATTCATTTGCTTTTTTGTAATCTTGTTCTACTCCTTTTCCGTTTTCATATAAATTTCCAAGAGTTACACAAGCCATTTCTCTTTTTTTAGTGCATCCATTTTGAAGATTTTCTATATCAGAATTTTTGCCAAACAAGAGTGCAAAACAAAATATAAGCAAGATTATTTTTTTCATATTTTATCCTTATGAAATTTTTATAAGTTTAGCCCTTAGGGGATAAATTTAACTTTAAATATAAAATAAATTTATAGTAAATATACTTTTAGGATCAAATTTAATACCCAAGCTTATCTAATAAATTTCTCATATCGCAGCCCTTTTTAAAGCCTAGCTCGCATGATCTTTGAAAGTAGCTTTTGGCAGTCGTTTTATCCTCTTTTTTGCCGCCACCCAAAAGCGCGTAGTTTAAAAATCTTGCATATCTATTTAATATGATAGTTTGATTAAGCTCGCTACTAACGTCATTGTAGCTATTTTGGTAGTTGAGCGCAGCGCTATAGCAACCCTCTTTCATATCATTTTCGCAAGCTAGTAAAAATATCTCTTTTAGCTTTTTGAAATCTTTATCATTGCTTGAAGAGTTATAAATTTTTGCAGCAGCCTTGTAACAGCTCGTTAAATTTGCTCTTATATCGCCCTCGCTTTGGCACATCTCGTCTAAATTTTCTGCATTTAAAAGCACAATAAGAGATAAAAACAAAATCAAATTTTTCATAAATGCTCTTTAGTGAAAATCTCTAACTATCTCGCAAGCCTCTTTAAGGCCTAGCTTGCAAGCTTTTTTAAGCTCTTTTTCTGCCAGCTTTTTATCCTTTTTTGTCCCTATGCCATGATAGTAAAAGTATGCAAGATGTTTGCACCCACTTGCGCTATCTAGCCTGCACGCTTTGTTGTAGTATCTAAACGCCACTTCATCGTCTTTTTCTACGCCAAGAGCGTCGTCGTAAAGGCTGGCTAGGTTATTGCAAGCATCGGCAAAGTCAAGCTTGCAAGCTTTAAAATAGAGCTTGCTAGCCTTTTCATACTCTTTTTGCTCTTGATATAAGCTCGCTAGGTTGTAGCAAGAGATGCTAAAGTCGCTATCACAAGCCTTTTTGTAAAGCTTTACCGCTTCTTTGTAGTCGCGCTTTACGCCAGGGGTGTTGTGGTATAAAACGGCTAGGTTGTAGCACCCTTCATAGAAATTTTGCTCGCAAACTTCTTTGTAAATTTTAGCAGCCTTTTTGTAGTCTCTTTTTACGCCGCCTCCGTTATTATATAAAACTGCGACGTTAAAACAGCTTTGTATAAAAGCTAGATCGCAGCCCTTTTTAAAAGCATCTAAAGCCATTTTGTGATCTTTCATCTCTTGATACTCAACTCCAAGGTTGTGACAGGCAAATTTATTGCTCTCATTGCAGGTTTTGTTAAGAATTTCTAGTGATTTTGTCGCGTCTTTTTTTACGCCAAGTCCGCTTTTGTAAAACTCAGCCAGATAGATACATGCGTCTAAATTTTTAACCTCGCACTCACTTTTATAAATTCCAAATAGCCTTTTATACTCATCATCGCTGTATCTGCGGCTAAAATCAATGCAGTTATCCTCGATATTACAGCTATTTGCTTGAGAGATTTTTATCTTTAGATTTGTTGTTAAAGCTATTAAATTTAGTGTTAAAAACGCTAAGGAGATAAATTTGCGCCCAAACTAGGACGCAAATTTCTTAAGGAGGGAATGTTTAAAATTAAAATTTATAAGTGTAGCCTACATAAAGACCGATATTGCTCTCTCTAACTCTGCTAACATCATCTGCCTTATAGAAAGTGTAGTCAGTTTTTATGCCAGCTTCTAGGATGTTGTTTTGATCAAGTAGGTACTCAGCACCAAATTTAGCGCCTAAAACGAATCCTGTGTCATAGAATTTTTTATTCTCATCATCTCTGCTTATCAAAAGTCTAGATACACCAGTGTAGCCACCTGCAACAAGTTTAATATCTTCAGTGATGCTTGGAGTGTAATCAACTCCAGCTAGCAAACTGTGTTTTTTCCATTTAACAGTAAATCTGTCATCATCGTCTTCTATTTGTTTTTTTGTTTGAAAGCTATAAAAATAAGCACCGTAAGCTCTGAAGCTGTCAAAATCATAACC
>NZ_CALACG010000264.1 GCF_937890585.1 uncultured Campylobacter sp. | reverse complement strand
TTGCTTGAGTGTTTGCTGAGCTTGCTACTTTTGATACTGAGCTAGCTAGAAGTTTGGCTTTTTCTTCTAGTACTTGAGCTTGGTTTAGATTGTCATTTAGCATTTTAGATATTTCTATGCCAAGAGAGTTTATGCCACTTGCTATCTTACCATCATCATCAAGTCTTTTTGTAAAGTCTTGGTTTTTATAAGTGTTTAGTAGGTCAAGTACATCTTTACCATTACTTGAGATTGCATTTTTAAGAGCAAGTTGTAGATCTTTAAATGTGCTTTTTAGTTGATTTAGAGCTGGGTTATTAGTATCAGCTTCTAGGCTTGCTTCATAGTTGCCATCTTTTATCTCATTTACAAAGGTGTTGGCTTTTTGGATGAAGATACTTTGATCTTTCATACCATCTTCAATGGCCTTTGTGTTTTTATTTATTAGCTCTGCCATTTGACCAAATTCATCTTTAGATGTTATCTCTATAGGCTGGGCTTTATTTGTCTTATGATTTAGTAGATCAAAGAAAGATAGTAGGCCTGTTTTTAGTTTGAGGATGATTTTTAGGAGATAAGATGACATTAGAAGTGACACTATCACAGAGATGATGATCGCTGCTAAGATAACACCGATAGCTGAGTAAAATAGCGTATGCAAATCTTTTAAAAGCACATCCTCGTCCATCTCGCCAAATAGATACCAATCAAGGCTAGGGATATATTTTGAGCCAATTATCAAATTTCTCGTACCGTTAAAGTGACGGATGACGCCGCCATTTTTATTCATCAAGACATCAAATTTCTCTTTGCCAAGGACGTCTTTTACATTTACTTTGCCAACCCTGTCACTCTTTTCTATCTTGATAACGCCACTTGAGTCGACCATTAAAAATTTACTTCCCTCACCCATAGTCTTAGAAGTGACTAAATTTACAACATCATCAAGGTTCACACCTATCGCGCTGACACCATAAAATTTGCCGTCTTTTTCGACCTTACTGTTTACATAAAGGGTTAGCGATCCAGTCGCTTCTGAAACCTGTATGTTTAGAGAATTTATCTCTTTGCCATTTTTAACGTCAAAATACCAGCTATCACGTGGATTGTCCTTGCTAAGCTGCTTTAAAATTTTATCGTGTGTGTAGTAGTTGAGCGTTTTATCCGAGACAAACATCGCGGTTGAGAGGTTAAACGCTTTCATAAGATCGGTGTTGTAAGTAAAAAGCGTTGATAACGTATCTGTTGGCTCGCCCTCGTCTATCCACTTTAGAAGATAGTCGTTTTTGGTCATCTGATAAGAGGTGTTGATGACCTTATCTATAGCGTAGCCGATCTCACCTGCAACGTTAGAGACAGCTAGTGGTAGCTCATCTTTCACAACTTTTTCTGTATATAGATTGCGAGCTATGTTGTAACTAATGAGGCTAACGCCGATTAGTAGCAGCACGATCACAGCTGTCAAAATAACAGAAATTTTAATCCTTAAAGACTTCATAAATCACTCCTTGATCAATATTTGCGTAATTATTCAACTTTTTATATAAAAGTAAAATTAATTTAAATAAATATGAAATTTTGTTTTAACTATGTTACTTTATGGGGTTATAATGACACAAATTTAAATCACTCCCTGCCATAAAGTGCTAAAAATTTCTAAGCAATTTTTCAAACTGCACACCATAGCTTGTGCGGTTATTATCTTTTAGTGTGATCTTGATGCTCTCAAGCACAAAATTTGCTGCCTTTTTGATAGCATTTTGCATGCTTTCGCCATTTATCAGCGAGCCAAAAAGCACTGAAGCGAAGATATCTCCAGTGCCACTTGCATGAAATGGCAAATACTCGTGAAAATACTCCACTTTTTCTTTCGTCTTTGCGTCATATGCTATGATACCACACTCATTTTGCCTATACCTAATGCCCTTTAAAACGATCTTTTGCACGCCAAAACCAGCCAAGCCCTCAAGCAACTCCAAAATGTAATCTTCGCCGTATCCCTCGCTTAAAAATGACTTTTCACACATAAAACTTGCCTCAGTTATGTTTGGCGTGATGACGTGTGCCTTTGTGCAAAGCTCTCTCATCTTTGCCACAAATTTCTCATCAAAGCCGTGATAGAGCTTACCATTATCGCCCATGCAAGGATCCACAAGCCTTAGCAAAGAGCCGCTATCAAACTCAGCAAAGACCTTTTCTATAAGCTCAAGCTGCCTAAAACTGCCTAAAAATCCAGTGTAAATTCCATCAAAACTGATGCCCTCTTTGTGCCAAACCTGCGTTATAGCGTCAAATTCATCAGTCAAATCACAAAAAGTGAAATTTTTAAAACCAGTGTGAGTTGATAGCAGTGCCGTTGGCAAGATGCACGCCTCGATGCCTTGGGCGCTGATTATGGGAAGTGCGACTGTGAGCGAGCATTTGCCCACGCACGATATGTCTTGTATAGTTAAAATTCGCTTCATCTATCATCTTAATTTATAAAATTTAACACCGGCAACGTCAGCTTGATAAACCGCGCCATCTTGTAAGAGCTTGTTTAAAATTTGCTTTGAGTGCTCTGAGAAATTTTCTTCTACATTTGCTGTAGTTTGCGGACGGCGCTCTAGCATGGCTAAAATTTCACTCTTGCTAAATTCATACTTTTGCTCTATCTTGTGAGCCCTAGCTATGGTAACTGGCACGCCGTTTATCTTGCTTGCTAGCTCTTCAAGCCTGCTAGCATCAACGCCTTTTACGTTGTAAGCTGGTGGGCGATCTATCGTGCCCACATCCACTCGGTGCGGAGCTATCTCGTTTATAGCCTTATTAAGCGCTATAAATTCCTCTTCTTTGTCGTTAAATCCAGCCACGACCAAAATTTCAAGCACAAGCTCGCCCTTAAATTCCTTACGAAATTTAGCAATTGCTTTTATAAGTTCATTTATTTCTATGCCACTTTTGTTGCGGTCTATCTTTTTAAATGTGCTTTGCACAGCACTATCAAGGCTAAATTTCACTATATCAAGCCCTTGCAAGGCTTCACAAATTTTTTGATCCCTCACACCTGTGCCATTGCTTAAGATAAGAGTTTTTGCCTTGCCCTTTATCTCATTTACTTTTACTATCAGCTCTTTTAAGTGCGGATAAAGAGTTGGCTCGCCATTTGCTGTAAGCGTGATGACATCGATGTTTTGATGAACTTTTAAGGCCTCTTTTAAAGCGCTTATTATTTCACTAATGCTTGGTGGATTTTCTATCTCTTCAACTGGCTTTGCGCCCTTTAGCTCGCAATAAACGCAGTCAAAATTGCATGATTTTTGTTTTGGGCTTAGATCGATGCCAAGACTCATGCCAAAACGGCGAGAATTTATGGGCCCAAAGATGAGAGTGCTATCTTGCACTTTTTCTTTGAACCTCTTTTATGAAATATTTTGCGTTTTCAACTGGCACATCTGGCAATATCCCATGACCAAGGTTGAAAATGTGCGGCGCGCCTTTCATTGTGCTTAAAATTTTATCAACTCCCTCATCGATCGCCTTTTTGCTATATAGCCTTGTTGGCTCCATATTGCCCTGAAGGACGTATCTTGGGCTAAGTTTCTCTTTTGCTAGCTCGATCGGCGTACTCCAATCAACGCCAAAAACGTCAAATTTACCTGAAATTTTATCTAAATAGCCGCTTATACCTTTTGGGAAAACTATGACTGGGATCTCTGGAAATTCGGCCTTTACGCTATCAACTATCTTATTTATATAGCTAAATCCAAACTCAAAATATGCCTGCTCCTCAAGTGCGGCCGCCCAGCTGTCAAAAATTTGCACCGCATTTACGCCAGCTCTTATCTGCTCTTTGACGTAAAGGATGAGCGCTTGCGTCACTTTTTCTAAAATTTGGTGTAAAAATTCTGGGTTTTCATAGAGCATTTTTTTGCAGACCGCATAGTTTTTGCTGCCACCACCCTCGATCATATATGTAGCTATCGTCCATGGTGCTCCGCAAAAGCCAATGAGCGCCTTATCTTTGGCTAAATTTTCTCTTGTAAGTTTGATCGTGTCATAGACGTATGCTAAGCTTTTAACCGATCTTTCGATACTAAGTGCATCAAGTGCGGCCTCATCACGCAAAGGCCTTGTAAAGACTGGTCCTTCGCCCTTTTCAAAGCGTAGATCCATGCCCATTTCAAGTGGCACGACAAGGATGTCGCTAAATAAAATAGCCGCATCAACGCCTAAGATATCAACTGGCTGAAGTGTGACCTCACTAGCCTTTTTATAGTCTTTACAAAGTGATAAAAAGTCCCCTGCTTTAGCTCTTACAGCCATATATTCTGGCAAATATCTGCCAGCTTGGCGCATCATCCAAACAGGCGTGTATGGCGTAGGTTTTTTCAAGCAAGCGTCTATGAATATCATAAAATTTCCTTTAAATTTTTAAAATGGATATTATCCAAAAATAGCTAAAGAAAAGATGTAGGAGAAATTTTAAGCGTAAAAACGCTTAAAATTTTAGTGTTCGCCCTTGTGAAGGAAGTAAAGTCCAAGGCAAAGTGCGAGGATAGAAGCCGCAAGATAGGCCATTTCAAGCGGAGTTGTGAAGTTTGCATGAAGCACTCTTTGGAAGAAATTTACGATTAAAACCATGACGATCACTTTGCCAAGCTTGTCTTTTAGCTCATCAAGAGAGTGAACCTCTAGGACTTTGCTCTGCTTTGACTGCTTTAGCTGCGCGATCTCTGAGATGAAAAGCTCGTAAATTCCAAAGCTAAATATATAAAGAACAAGCGCCATCAAGTATAGATCGATCGCTCCAACTATCTCTCCAACGACTTCTGAATGGAAATTTTCAACGTGAAAATCCGCAGCAAAGAAATATTTATAAACCTCTAAAAGCACTTTGCCGACATCGTAGCTAGCGATGATGAAAAGTGCGATCGCGCCTAAAAGGCCAAAAACTACTGGAAAAAGCGTGAAACTGTTGCTTGCAAGCAAAATTCTCTCAAATATTTTACGCAATAAAAACCCTTTTTGTGAAATTTAAAAAGGGGGTATTTTATAGTTTTTTCCTTAAATTTTAGGTGCAAGATCGCAATTAATTTTAATGCAAACTACTCCTGCATCGCGATCCATTTTTGTGCGATCCTGACGGCATTTGTCGCAGCTCCCACACGGATCTGGTCGGCACTGCACCAAAGGTGAAGTACATTTGATCTAAAGTTATCTACCCTGATCCTGCCAACGTAAGTCTCGTTTGTATCGCTTGAGATAGTAGGCATCGGATACTCTTTTTTAGCTGGATTATCGACTACGACGACGCTTGGAGCTTTACTTAAAACCTCTCTTGCCGCATCTGCGCTCACGTCCTTATCGAAGTGGATAGTGATCGCCTCAGAGTGGCTTCTAAGCACTGGCACACGCACGCAAGTTGCGCTCACTTCGATATCTTTGTGAAGGATTTTTTGCGTTTCATTGACCATTTTCATCTCTTCTTTTGTGTAGTCGTTATCCAAAAAAACATCGATGTGAGGAATCACGTTTAGCGCTAGGCGGTGTGCAAAGACCTTTGGCTCGCACTCATCAAGCTTAAATTCAAAAAACTTTTGCATCTGCACAACAAGCTCCTCCATACCCTCTTTGCCAGCGCCGCTTGCTGCTTGATAGGTAGAAACATCGACCCTGTTGATACCAAAAGCGTCGTTTAGTGGCTTTAAAATTTGCACCATTTGGATGGTTGAGCAGTTTGGATTTGCGATGATGCCGCGGTTTTTCCACATGGCAATGTCACTTGGGTTACACTCAGGCACGACTAGTGGGATATCTTTATCCATTCTAAAATGGCTAGTATTGTCGATAACTACCGCGCCGCTGTCAGCTGCAAATTTGGCAAATTTCTCTGAAACTGAGCCGCCTGCGCTAAAAAATGCGATATCGATCTCATGCTCGCTAAAAACTTTCTCGGTTAGCTCTTTTACTTTGTAGTGTTTGCCCTTAAATTCGATCTCCATGCCAACGCTCTTTGCACTTGCAAGTGGCAAAAGCTCACCAACTGGGAAATCAACCTCCTCCATAACTCTAAAAAGCTCTTCGCCGACCGCTCCAGTAGCACCAACGACTGCTACGTTAAATTTTCTCATCTGCTCTCCTTGGTTTCTTTTAATTTTCTTAATTTGCATAATTTTACTAGTCAAAAACTTAAATTTTTACCTATTTTTTACTTCTTGCTTGCAAAAATAGATCTTTTGGCAAAATTTCATCGCCCTCGCTTAGTATCGCTGCACGCTGCACGACTGAGATGAGCTCTCTTATGTTGCCTGGGTAGTCGTAGCCTAAAAGCTCCTCTTTGGCTGCTTTTGAGAAATTTTTAGCCTCAAAGCCATACTCTTTGCAGCACTTTTCCAAAATATCATTCGCGATAGGTAAAATTTCATCCTTTCGCTCGCGAAGTGGCGGGATGAAAAGCGGGATCGTGTTTAGGCGGTAGAAAAGATCCTCTCTAAATCTGCCCTCTTTCATAGCAAGCTCTAAATTTGCATTTGTAGCGCAGATGATGCGAACGTCTATCTTTTCGCTCTTTGTAGCGCCAAGCCTTGTTATCTCGCGCTCCTGCAAGGCACGAAGCAATTTTGGCTGTAAATTTATAGGCATCTCGCCGATCTCATCTAAAAATAGCGTTCCGCCATTTGCCAGCTCAAACTGCCCTTTTTTGGTAGTAGCTGCGTCGGTAAATGCACCTTTTTCAAAGCCAAAAAGCTCGCTTTCTATCAAATTTTCAGGTATCGCTGCCATATTTAAAGCAATAAATGCCGCACCTTTTCTAGGTGAGTTTGCGTGGATAAATTTAGCAAAGACCTCCTTGCCAACGCCGCTTTCGCCGCTAAGCATGACTGAGGCGTCCGTTCTTGCAGCTTTTAGCGCGATATTTAGCGTTGCTTCAAGTGCCTTTGAAGTGGCTAAAAAGCCGTTATTTTCGCTTTTTTCTTCAGCTTTTTTTATGCTTTTTGGAGTTTTTTGTTTTAGCGCTTCTACCCTTTTTATCGCTTCATATAGCGTTGAGACGTCAAACGGCTTGGTTAAAAAGTCCTTCACGCCAAGCCTGACGCTCTCGATCGCCTTATTTAGTGTGGCGTTTCCAGTCATTATGATGACGTCAAATTTACCGTTTAGCTCTTTTATGAACTCGAGTCCGTCCATTTTTGGCATGTTTATATCGGTGATTATTAGATCAGTGTCATCGCCTAGCTTTTTTAGGGCCTCAACTGCGCTCTTATAGCTTTTGATGTTTAGCTCATCGTACTCTCCAAGCGCGATCTCAAGCGACTTTCGCATATTGATGTCATCTTCTACTATGACGATATTCATTTGATCTCTTTTTTATTGAAGTGTGCCGATGATAGCGGATTTTGGCTTAAATTCCACCATAAATCTAACTGGCAAAATTTTCAAATTTGAGCTGTGTGAGATCTCGTTATTTTTTCTTTTAAATTCATTTTTTATCATCACTTTTTTTAAGGCAAAGCAGTCAAATATCTCATCCTTGTGTAAATTTAAAAAGCCAAGAGTTGTGGTGTTTTCATCTTTAAAAGCGTCTATCTGGCAAAGAAATTTTGGTTTTGGATTTGGTGTTAGAGTCATCGCCTTTGAGAAAGAAATTTCCTCATGTGCGATGATATGATTTGCCGTATCGACCTTTGCCCAGAAGATAAACTCCTCCAGGCAAAAGGCGAAATTTAAAAGTATCGTTAGTAAGAAAAGACTTCTCGCCACTTATCTTCGTCTATCTTAAGCTCCATATTTACCTTATAAAGCCCGTCTTTGAAATTTTCACTTACGATCCTTGCGTTTTTGACAAGACCTTGGACCTTTGAAGTGATAGATGAGTCGTTTAACATCGCGTCTCTAACGGTATCTTCAGCGTTGATCTTTACGCCATAGAGCTTGCCAGCAAGCTGCGAATAAGCATCAGCCATCGCTGCTCTTTTTGCAAGAGTGACCGACTGAGCGTATGAGAGCGAATTTAGCGGAGCTATGCCCTCACCTGTGGCTCTAAATGTAGTCTCTCTTGGAGCGCTATCATATATCATCTTCTCTTTTTTCATCACCTCTCTAAGATCGTCTTTATCGACCTTTTGGATGACTACGTTGCGGTTTGATGTGCTAGTTGGCTCGCCCATAAAGCCATTAAATGAGCAGCCGCCAAAAATAGCGATCATCAAAGCAAAAGATAAAATTTTAACCTTCATAAACAACCTTTTTTATGCTTTTATTTAAAATTTAACAGCAAATTTTATTCCAAAAGCCCCATATCTTCGCTTGGTGCTTCGTCCTCGTCCTCGCCATCATCTGCCTTAGGGCATCTTGCGATACTTACAACATCATCGCCATCTACATTTACGACGATAACGCCACTTGTGTTACGTCCTGCTTTGCGGATGCTTTGCATATCAACTCTTATCATCTTACCACTTGATGTTAGAGCCATAAGGTCTTGCTCTTCATCAACCATCACAACGCCCACAAGATCGCCTGTTCTGCTTGTTAGTTTCATGCAGATAACACCTTTGCCGCCGCGGTTTGTCAAGCGGTACTCATCAGCGGTTGTGCGCTTGCCGATACCTTTTTGAGATATACTTAAAATTTCTTGGTCATTGCTTTCGATGACTGCTGCGCCTACGACCTCATCGCCTGGCTCTTTAAATTTAATGCCAGTTACGCCGCGTGCAGTTCTACCCATTTGGCGAACCTTGCTGATCTTAAATTTAAGACACATACCCTTTTTAGTAACGACAAACAGCATTGTCTCATCGCCTGAGTTTGCGTCTTCTTCAGCATTTGCGCTATCTTCGTCGATCTCGTTTTGAAGCTCTTCAACTTCAAGCACCTCCGTTTCAACGCTTAGCTCATTTTCTGGGTCAGTAACTGGCATATCATCGTATGTTTGAGCGATGAGTGCAGTTACTAGCTCGTCGTTCTCATCGAGGCTTATCGCTCTTACGCCAACTGAGCGGATGTTTTTAAACTCACTTAAATTTGTGCGTTTCACGATGCCGTTTTTAGTGAAGAATGCTAGAGATTTGCTCTCGTCAAAATCAGTCGTTGGGATGATCGCTTTGATCTTCTCATCAGGCTGCAACTGGATCAAATTTACAACTGCTTTGCCCTTTGCTGTGCGGCTTCCCTCTGGGATCTTATAGACTTTTAGCCAGTAGAGCTGTCCGCGGTCAGTCACAAACATAAGCGTATCGTGAGTATTTGAAGTAAAGAAGCTCTCTATGAAGTCATCATCGTATGTCGTGACCGCTACTTTGCCCTTGCCACCGCGTTTTTGCTTCTCGTACTGCTTGCTTGGCACACGCTTGATGTAGCCGCGGTGAGTTATGGTTACGACCATATTTTCATTTGGTATAAGATCTTCAATGTCAATATCATCGTAGTCATCAACGATCTCAGTCACTCTTGGTACTTTAAATTTATTTTTGATCTCAAGAAGCTCTTCTTTGATCAAATTTTCAAGCAATGTCTCGCTCTTTAAAATTTCATCAAGTCTTGCGATCTCAGCCATAAGCTCGGCTAGCTCGGCCTCTAGTTTTTCTCTCTCTAGGCCTGTAAGCTTGCTTAGACGCATATCAAGGATAGCGTTTGCTTGAAGCTCTGAGAGATTAAATTTACTCATCAAACCTTCTCTAGCAACCGCTGTATCAGCACTATTTCTAATAAGCTCGATCACCTCGTCGATATTATCAAGTGCGATCTTTAGACCCTCTAAGATGTGGGCTCTTGCGCGCGCTTTTTCAAGCTCAAATATCGTTCTTCTAATGATAACGGTTTTTCTGTGATTTAAAAATAGCTTAAGTAGCTCGATAAGGTTAAATACCTTTGGCTCTTTGTTATTAATAGCAAGCATAATAACGCCAAAAGTGCTCTCCATCGTGGTTGATTTAAAGAGATTATTTAGCACGATGTCGCTCATCGCGTCGCGTTTTAGCTCGATAACTACGCGGATGCCGTCTTTATCGGACTCATCTCTAACCTCGCTGATGCCCTCTATCTGCTTATCTTTTACAAGCTCAGCGATCTGCTCGATAAGTCTTGCTTTGTTTGTTTGATAAGGCAGCTCGTCGATTACTATGACATCTTTGTTTGGCTTTTTTTCTATGTGAGTTTTGGCTCTTAGCTTGACCCTGCCACGACCAGTGCGGTAGGCCTCTATGATGCCTTTTTTACCAAAGATGATACCGCCAGTTGGGAAGTCTGGACCTTTTATAAATTCCATCACCTCTTCAAGTGTCGCCTCTTTGTTTTCAAGAAGTAGCAAAAGACCGTCTATTAGCTCATCAAGGCTGTGTGGTGGGATATTTGTCGCCATACCGACCGCGATACCGCTTGAGCCGTTTAATAATAAATTTGGCACACGGCTAGGCAAAACATCTGGCTCGACCTCTCTATCATCGTAGTTTGGCACAAAATCAACCGTGTCTTTGTCGATATCTTTTAAAAGCTCTTCAGTAAGCATAGTCATTCTAGCTTCGGTATAACGCATCGCAGCTGCGCTGTCGCCGTCAATCGAGCCAAAGTTTCCTTGTCCATCAACGACTGGATAACGCATAGAAAATTTCTGAGCCATACGAACAAGTGCGTCATAAACCGCTATGTCGCCGTGTGGGTGGTACTTACCGATGACTTCGCCGACGATACGAGCTGACTTCATATAGGCACTTCTGCTGCCAACGCCAAGGTTGTCCATAGCGTATAAAATTCTTCTATGAACTGGCTTTAGTCCGTCTCTAGCGTCAGGCAAAGCACGTCCGACGATGACGCTCATAGAGTAGTCAAGATAGCTATTTTTTATAGAATCTTCGATATCAACTGAAGCGATATCTTGAGTTAATTCAAGTAGATTGTCTTTCATTTTTATCCTTAAATTTAGCTTGTGGAATTTTAGCCAAAAATTGATAAAAACTTGCTAAGGGCAAAGCGGCCTGGGTTAAATTTAACCCTTAAGCACGCTCGTAATATGTAGCTCCGTTTGAAAAACGCTTTGTGTAAAGCGGGGTGTATGGCACAAGATCAGCGTGTCCTGCGTAGAGCCTGCCCTCTGGTTTAAGTAGCTTATGAAGCCTTTCGACGCATTTTAGTCTAAACGCATCGTCAAAATATATCATCATATTTCTTGAAAGGACGATGTCAAATTTACCAAGATTAAACATCGCATCGTCAAAAACATTTAAAATTTTAAACTCACACCTTGGTAAAATTTCTTTTTTGATGAAAAATTTGTCATCTTTTTTTGTAAAAAATCTCTCCTTTTGAAACTCGCTTAGCCTATGTAAGCTCCTCTCGCCATAGCTTCCGACGCTACAAGCTTGTATGGCTTCTGAGTTTATGTCGATGCCAGTTAGCTGGATATCACTTTGTTTAAGACCAAATTCATAAGCAAGCATAGCAAGCGAATAGGTCTCATCGCCAGTTGAGCAAGGCGCACATAAAATTCTAGCCTCCCCAAGCTCTTTTGCGTAGTAGATCACGTCTTTTAGCTGTGCTAGCTCTCTATAAAAATATGTCTCATTTACGGTGACTAAATTTAAAAGATCTTGCCTAAGCAGCGTGTCAAATCTTATCATCGAAACTAGATCTTTAAAGCTTTTTATCTGGCGATTTTTGGCAAATATACTAACTCTTTGCAGAGTGATGTCTCTCTTTGGCTCCAGATCAACCCCGCAAAGCGTCTTTATAGTGCTCATAAATTCGTTAAATCCATCCATATCGCTTGGTGCTTTTGCCTCTAAAACTTCGCTTTGTTTATCCACTTTGTTAAAAAGCATTTAAAAACTCCTCAAGCTCTTTTCTTATCATCATTAAATTTAACGATTTTAAATTTTGATTTAGCTCTTTAGCACGCTTTGGCATGCCATAAACTATCGCGCTCTCTTCGTTTTCAGCTATGCATTTTGCACCTGCTTTATAGAGCTTATCAAGCCCAGCTGCGCCATCATCGCCGATGCCAGTTAGCAAGATCGCTAGTAAATTTACATTTTTGGCGATCTGCGTGCCTGAGTTAAAAAGCACATCGACATTTGGCGTATATATCGTTTTTATCTCAGGTTGTGGCTTTGCGCTAACTGGCAAAGTCGCTGAAATTTCAAAATTTTGATCACAGATATAGACGATATTTTCTTTTAAATTTGTCTTTTCGCTTAAAATTTCAACATTTATGTTGCACTCCCTGCCCATTTGCGTGACAAATGAGTTTATAAACATCTTATTCATATGCTGAGCGATGACAACCATCGCACCATTTAAATTTATATCTTTTAATAGTTTTTTTATATGACCTGGGCCTCCTGTAGAAGCCCCTATTAAGACCAGTTTTTGAGCCACTAATTGCCTTTAAATTTAAAATTTACTACACAAATCAAGTTCTAAATTCGCCAAGTTTTGCATTTAGCGTATCTGTCATCTTGTTTAGATGCTCAGCAGCTGAAGCTATCTCTTCTACGCTTCTTGTGCTTTGAGATGAAATTTGACTTATGCCCTCCATGCTTTTTACTATATCGTCAATATCCTTGCCAGTCTTTATATAGTCCTCGATAGTTTTGTCAGATAGTCCTATGGCTGATCTCATGATACTACTCATATCTCTTATGGTGTTTTGCGCGTTGTTTGCCACGCCTGTTAGCTCGCTTATTTGCCTTGAGTTTATACTCATTTGCTCGCTACTTTCATTTATCGCTTGAACGATGACGTTGATAGTTGCGTTTATCTCAGTGAGACTCTTTTGAGTGCGCTCAGCTAGCTTTCTAACCTCATCCGCAACGACTGCAAAGCCACGTCCGTGTTCTCCTGCACGTGCTGCCTCAATGGCTGCATTAAGGGCTAGTAAATTTGTCTGATCAGCGATGTCGTTGATAACCACAAGGACTGATTTAACCTGCTCGGCATCACGGCTAAGCTGCTCGATCTTGCCAGCCATTTGATTTTCTATATCTGATGTCTGGGCGATCTCTGAAGATAAATTTGAGATGGTATTTAAGGTCTCATCAACGTAGGTTAGCGCCTTTTGAAGATCATCTTTGCCACCTTTTGCAACTTCGATTGAATCTTTCATATATGATTGTATCTCAGTGCAATCCTTCCCAGCGCTCTCAACTATCTTACTTGAGTTTTCTACCCCACGACCAGTTTGGACGGAGGTTGAGCTAAGTTCGTTTGCGATGGAGCTGTTTTCATTTGAGATATCTTTTGCCTCCGAGATTAAAACCCTTACTTTTTCTATAAATTTATTTATAGCCTCGCTGGCTTTTGCTATCTCATCTTTGCCTACAACTTCTAGTTTTCTTGTAAGATCACCATCGCCACTCGAGAGATTTGTAGCTCGCAAGATTAGCTCATTTAGCGGTTTTGAAATAGAGAACTTAGAGTAGATCATGGCAATGATTAGTGAAAACACCATGACGACAATGGCTATGATGATGAAATTTCTGGTATTTGCATCAGCATCAGTTTGCATAGTAGCTGAAATTTCATCTATCTCTTTATACATGCCCTCAAGATCGACAACAGACATCAAAAGCACATCTTCGTGAAATAAATTTAGCTTCTGCCCGCGCGCTATCTTTCTTACGATATTGCCGTCCTTTGACTTCGCAACAAAATTTACAAAGTCTCCATTACTATTTTGCTTAGCCTTTTCGATAAGCTCTTTTACATATTTATAGCCATTTGCGTCAGTTGCATCAAGCCTATTTTGTCCATTAAATTCAGGTATACCAGGGTTTGCAATAACCACACCATCTATTGTTGAGAGACTAAAGTAACCAAGCTTACCATCACCAAATCTAGCCCTTGAGAGATAGTCGATAATATCTTCTTTTTGATCTTCTATGGTCTCGTTTGCGTCGTCATAGACCTCTTGAATTTTTAGCAAAATGTTTGAAACGATATCCATCTCTTCACTTAAAGCTGCTCTTTTATCGGCCAAGACCGTTTCAGTCAGCTCTTTGGTAGAAAATTCTATCGCTTTGTTTTGCTCGTAAATGTTTAGAAAGACTAGGATTGCTCCAAGCACGAGTAGAGACGAGACGATCATAGCCGTCACCTTTGTAGAAATCTTCATAAGCACTCCTTTATCTATGTCAATTTTCGTCGCGTAAAATTATAGCACCATCATAGTGCAATATTTACTTTTTATTTGTGATTTTATATAAAAAGCTAAAAATCTCGGCCACCGCTTTATATAAATTTGGCGGTATCTCTTGATCGACCTCGACCTTGCTTAAAATTTCAATGAGATCAGGATCCTCTTTGATCGGTATATCGTGCTCTTTTGCAAGGCTTATTATCTTGTTTGCTATCTCGCCAGCACCGCTTGCAAGCACCTTTGGAGCGTTATCTTGCGATCTGTTGTAGCCAAGAGCGACGGCTTTTTTCTTATTTAATTGCATCAAATTTTCTTATCAAAGCCCACATCAAGGCCGCCAAAATTTTTAAATCTATCGTTTAGCTTCACCTTTGGCAAGGTTTTGATGTTAAAATTTGAAACGATTAGTCCAAGCTTTGAGATCGCTTGCTTTAGCTCGCTTGAGCTAGATAAAATGAGCTCTTTAAACTCATTTGTCTGCGTTGCCACCGATAGATCGATATAGCGTTTATCCACAAGTCCCACCATCACATTTATCTGGCCAAATTTCTTAAAATTTAGATCGATCTGGGCATAAAATTTATCCTTTTTGCCCTGTTTAAACGCGACATTTCCGCCCTCCACGCCGTCCCAGATGTATGGCATATAAGTTTGTATGCCTCCTTGCAAGCTTGAGACCATCTGGTGCATCTCGATTTGCGAGATCATCTTGTTTGCAGCATTTACAGTTTGGGCGTTTTGGCTCTTTTCGCTTATGTTTAAAAGCGTGCTTTTTACATCTTGATTTAGCACCTTTGAAATTTCACTCTGGCTCTTTGTCGTGATGTTGTTTATATCATTAGTGGCTAGTTTTAGCTGCTTTAAAAGCGCCTTACTCTCAGCTAGATCGCTTTTAGCCGCACTTGCTTCTGGGTCAGCTAGACTTAGGCTATGAGCGAGGCGTCTTGCCGCACTTTGGAGCTTATCTTGCAAGCTGCCCTCTTTTGAGATGTCGCTAACCTCGTTAAATGCCTTTACAAGCCCAGCCTCATCGCCTATGTTATTTAGCATTTTTAGATCGTTTTTTAGGTTTTCAAGGATAGTTTTTAGCTCTTTGTGGTTTGAGCTAAAAGCCGCACTTTGATTTAGCTTTTCGCTCGCTAAATTTGCTACCTTTTCGCTTAAATTTGAGATGAAATTCTCCATCTTGCCGATCTGGCTTTTAACCGCGTCTGCGCTTTGCTCTTTTGAGAAGTTTTTATCCAGAAATTTAGCCACATTATCAAGCTTATCCACATCTTTTAAAAGTGTTTTTATGCTTGAGTTATCAAGGAGATTTTTAGCGTCACTACTCGCTTTTTCAAGCATAGAAGTAAGCTTCATAAATGAGTTTTGATTATCCAAGCTCTCATCATTTAGAGTTAAAATTTGACTAAGTAAATTTTGATTTGAGAGATTTTTTATATCGCTTAGTAGCTTTTGTATCGAGCTTGGTAGCTTCTCTGGAATAAGCGCATCTTTTAAATTTGCTTCAAGCATGACACCTGAGTTTTTGATCTGATCATTTAGCGAGCCAGCTTTAAGATCGGCTATTGGTTTTAGAAATTCTTTTAGTTTTAGTGCAAGGCTCTTTATCTCAGAACTTTCATTTTGCGCAGCTTCTACCTCTAAGCTTTTTGCAAGGTCTGAGAGCTCGCTAGCTAAATTTGGAGCGATCTTCGTATCTTTTGCCTGAGATAAAATTTGCTCTGCTTTACTAAGGCTTGAAGCGCTTTTTAGATCATCAAGCACCCTTGCAACTAGCTTACCAACGTTATCAAGAGCATTTGAGACGGTCTGCTCACTTGGCGTCCCAGCTGGCTGATTTTTAAAAAGCGAACCCTCGTTTTTGCGGACAGGCGCGCTGGTGTCGGCATTTTGCCCAGTTTGGACCGAGGTGTTTGAGATATTTAGAGAATTTGCTACGTCCATTTTCTACTTTTTTATTTTTCTCTATCGGCAAAATTGCCATTTTGTTGAATAGTAGCGATACCAGCCGTCCTTGCAACAAGCTTGTCATTGTAGTCTTTTCTCATGTGCTGTGGTATGGTTTTTTGCGTTAGCGCAAACAAGATGAGCCCAACATAAAGCACCAAATAGACATAGATAAAGCCAAATGAGCCAAAAATTTTCATCGCATAGCTCATAAGAAGCGGCGAGAAAAGCGAGGCAAAAGAGTAGCTAAAAAGCAGTGCACGTGCCACTTGAACGCTCTTTGTCTTGTCTGTGATCTCGTCATTTGCCCTAGCGAGCGAAAGTCCGTATGTGCAAAAAATACCGCCACCAAAGAAAAATGAGAGGACGTATTGAATGGTTAGGTTGTTGCCACTTAGTAAAAAGAGCACAGCACTTACCAAAGCGACACTAGAACATAGTATAAGGGCTGGCCTTCTACCATATTTATCAGAAAAGCCGCCAATTAACGCCTGCGCTATAAAACCGCCACCCATCGCTATCGTCATAAAAAAGGACGCCTCTTTTGCGCCGTATCCTTGAAGCATGATAAAGAGGCTTGCCATCGAGAAAAAGCCATTTATCGCAAGTCCTGCGACAAGCGCGCCCACAAGAGCTAGCGGGACTATGCCAAAAATTTTAGGGATGTTTATAGGTTGGCGCTGTGGGATTTGAGGCTGATTTATGCGTATTAAATTTAATGGAATGCTTGAAAGCATGATAAAACCAGCACTTATGATGAAAATTTCAAATGCGCTAAGATCAAGCGCTAAGATCAAAATTCCAAGGCCAAAGCTCGTGTAGAAAACGCACTCGTAAAAGGCGATGACGCGAGATCTTATCTTGTTTGGGATCTTAGCATTTAGCCAGCTTTCTATAACCATCAAAAGTGCGTAGTAACAATATCCCAAAAAGGCTCGCAGTATCGCCCAAAAGATCAAATTTTGGCTTATGGCGTGAAGCATAGCTGAGACGGCAAATATAGCTGAAAAGATAGCAAAAGCCCTGATGTGGCCGGTATTTGAGATCACTCTGTGAGCTGAGATGGTGCTAGCAAGCGCTCCGATAAAAAAGGCTGTGCTTATAAGGCCTATTTGTAGCTCTCCCACGCCATTTTGCTTAAGTAGCGCACTACAAGAGGCGATGACTAGGCCATTGCCTATAAAAAGCAGGCTCATGCCCAAAAATAGCGGCCCCATCGAGCGAATGATCCTAAAACTACTTGCCATCTGCGTCCTTTCTTAAATTATTTTGCATTATCCCAAAGATAAAAGCTCCAATAGGCATCGGAGCAAGCCCCACTAAAAAGCCAGGCACGTTTAGTAAATTTTCATTTTTTAAAAATATAAATCCAAAAAAAAGTATCGCATACGCAACCAAGCGATAAGGCATAAATGCCGCTACAAAGCTTTTATCTTTAAATGAAAATTTCTGCTTTTTTAGCCTTGCTTTTTCATCTTTTAGGCTAAGCTCTTTTGCCTCATTCTGGGGCAAAATTTCATCATCTTCTTCATCCTCTTCTTCTATCTTGGCTAAAATTTCCTCTCTTGCATTTTCTAGCCTTGAATTTATACGATTTTTATAGGCAAAAAAGCTAGCCGTTAGGATGATAAGCGAGGCAAAAAATGAAATTTGCGAGCTTATAAAAAATGAATTTGATATAAATTTGCCAACCACGCTAAGGGCGAGCCAAAGCGCAAAGTAGCAAATAAAAAGCCTGCTAATCGTCCTCGTCATCATCGTCTTTTTTATAGCCTTTATATCTAGCCTCATCCTTTAGCTCATCTAAGCTTTTAACCTGCGCTTTATAGGCCTTATAGACATTTAAAATGGCAGCTGCGATGCCAAAGGCAAGCCCTATCCAAAGTGCTGGCGTGAAATTTGTAGCCTTTTTTACAAGATATCCTAGTCCAGTGCCGATCACCACAGCCACAACCATCGATATGCCAAGGCTTAGCTGCTCAGCACCAGCAACGATATCTTTTATCTTAAATTTTGCCATTAAGCTTTTATCTCCAAAAATGCCTCTTTAGCTGCATTTACCGATAGATCGATATCCGCTTCGCTCATCGCATCGCAGATAAATCCCGTCTCAAACTGGCTAGGCGCAAGATAAATTCCGCGCCTAAGCATCGCTTGATGAAATTTAGCAAAGAGTTTTGTGTCGCTCTTTAGCGCATCGTCATAGTTTTTAACTGCATGCTCTGTGAAAAAGTAGCCAAACATCGAGCCACGAACATCGGTTTGTATAGCGATGCCAGCACTTTTTGCTGCCTCTTTAAAGCCGTCCATTAGTTTTTTAGCTAATTTTTCAAGTCTAGCGTATAAATTTACGTCGCTATTTATCTTTGAAATAGCCGCTATACCAGCGCTCATCGCCACTGGGTTGCCACTTAGCGTACCTGCTTGATAGACAGCACCCTCTGGACTTAAGCAGTCCATGATCTTAGCCTTACCGCCAAATGCAGCGACGTTCATGCCTCCGCCTATAACTTTGCCAAATGTGATAAGATCAGCATCGACCTCGTGAAATGGATATGAGCCAAGGCGAGAAGCTCTAAAACCGCTCATAACCTCATCAAGTATAAGCACTGCGCCAAATTTATCGCAAAGCGCTCTAAGCTCCTGCAAGAATTTCTTATCAGCTGGCACAAGCCCCATATTTCCAGCGATTGGCTCGATTATGACGACACCTATCTTGTCTTTATTGTTCTCAAAAATGGCTTTTACGCTCTCTATATCGTTGTAGATAGCTAAAAATGTATTTTTCACAACATCTTGTGGCACGCCGCCGCTTGAAGCGTTACCGTATGTCGTAGCGCCACTTCCTGCTTTGATAAGAAGTGCGTCGCTGTGTCCGTGGTAGCAGCCTTCAAATTTGATAAGTCCGTCTTTTTTAGCATATCCTCTAGCCACTCTGATAGCGCTCATAGTTGCTTCTGTGCCAGAGCTAACGAAGCGAATTTTGTCTATCTGTTTAAACTCATCGCATATTAGCTTTGCTAGAGCGGTCTCTTTTGGAGAGGGAGCGCCGTAAGATACGCCTTGTTTTACAGCAGAGATGATCGCTTCTTCGATATCTTTGTCGCAGTGACCAAAGATGAGCGGACCCCAGCTTTGGATGAAGTCAAGGTATTTTTTGCCCTCGACGTCGTATAGATAAGCACCCCTAGCGTGATCTATCATCACAGGCTCGCCACCAACGCTGCCAAATGCACGAACAGGTGAATTTACGCCGCCTGGGATATATTTTTTAGCTTCACTAAATGCCTCTTTATTTGTCATTTTTTATCCTTTTGATTTTGTGTTTTTAAATTTGTCTTTTGATTATCTTTTTGATTTATTACTGGTTTTGCTGGTGACTTTGGAGCTTGCGTGCTAGCTGGCTTTACAGGATCAGCTGGCTTAGTTGGTGCCTTTTGTACCTGCGTAGTGGCTGGCTCTACTGCTTTTGC
>NZ_CALACG010000263.1 GCF_937890585.1 uncultured Campylobacter sp. | reverse complement strand
CAAATATCCCAGTTTATCTATAATGGATTGCGGCTTGGTCCGCGATCTAATTTATTATTTTGCAAATTTTAAAATTTCATTCACTCGCAAGAATTGATTACTAAAATTACTCGTTCATCAAATTTTTCAAATTTGCTAGATGCTCATCTTGGATTGTCAAAGTAGTCTCTTGTAGAGCTGCCTATTAAGTTTATATCCAAAAAATACCAGCTCTAATTTGAAATTTTGCTCGGAGTGTAAATCTGGGCTTACTGCCCAACTATTTTTTTAACAGCTAATGAGGCTAAATTTAGCCCAAAGCAGGCAGTCACGCCTATGAAGCTTCCAAGCGGTTTGCAAAGCGGCTCTTCTGTTGAAAAGACCACGTCAAATTTACCGCTAAAGCCCGATCTTTTTAGCTCATATCTATATTTTCTAGCTAGTGGATCGACCGAGGTTTTCCAAACGCTAGCCACTTTTATCTTGGTTGGATCAACCCTTTTTGCCCCACCCATCGAGGCTATAAATTTACTAGGATCTACCGCATTTGCAAGGGCGATCTTGGCAGCGATATCATCGATCGCATCGATCACCACGTCAAATTTGCTAAAGTCAAATCCAGCAACAAACTCAGGTGTGATGAGCGTCTGCATAGGCGTGATACAAGGATAAATTTTGGCAAACTCATCCACCTTTACGCCGCCCACATTTTCGCTGTAAATTTGGCGGTTTTGATTTGTCACGTCAAAGATGTCTTTATCGATTAGAGTGATGCTTCCGACCCCGCTTCTAGCGAGCGCATCCACGCACATCCCGCCAACGCCTCCAGCTCCACAAACTAGCACTTTTGCGCTTTGAAGCTTGCTAAAACCATCCTCGCCAAATAGCCATCTTATCCTTGTAAATCTATCATTTTGCATCAAATTTCCCTTTTAGACTCTCCAAACTCTCGTATGAGGTCATATTTAGTTTTATGGGCGTTATCGTGGCAAAGCCCTCATTTACCTTGCTGATGTCACTTGGCTCGCCTTTTTCGTATTCAAGTGCGGCATTTCCAAGCCAGTAGTACTCGACTCCCCTTGGGTTGCGGTTAAGCGCGGCGTGCGTGGCGTAGGTGCGTCTGCCAGCTGGCACGGCGGTATAGCCTTTGAAATTTTTGCTCGCTATCGCCGGGATATTTACGTTTAGAAATTCCCTTGGATTTAGCGAAATTTCACCCTCCAGCACCTTTGGAGTGATAAATTTCACGACCTCTTTTGCCAGGTCAAATCCAAGCTCATTTATCGAGTTATTTACATAAAACTGCGAAAATGCAATGCTCCTAATGCCCTGTAAAACGCCCTCCATAGCCGCTCCGCACGTGCCAGAGTAGGTGATGTCCTCGCCTAAATTTGCCCCGTGATTTATGCCACTTATCACTAGATCTGGCTTTTTATTATAAAGTGCGTGAAGTGCGAGATATACGCAGTCGCTAGGCGTTGCGTCGTCAAGTTTAAAAAAGTTATCATCAAGTTTTATAAATCTAAGTGGCCTTGTGAGAGTTAGCGAGTGAGCGCAGGCTGATTTTTCAGAGCTTGGAGCTACGATCGTGACATTTACGCCATCTAGCTCGCTCAAAGCTTCTTTTAAGGCAAGCAGTCCAGTCGCCTCAAATCCATCGTCATTTGTTATCAAAATTTCTTTCAAATTTTATCCTTTAAAGGGTTGGATTTTATCACAGCTTTCTTAAAATTTTAAAGAATTTTTGCGTATAATGCCCCCAAAAAAAGACCTGATGAAAGTGTGTAAATGAAAATTTTAGTCTCCGCTCTTGAGCCATCGGCAAATTTGCATTTAAAAGAAATTTTGAGAAATTTCGAGGGCGAATTTGAGCTAATGGGAATTTTTAGCGAAGAGCTTGGCACGCCATATATGAAAAGCAGCGAGTTTTCAGCGATGGGCTTTGTCGAGGTTTTGCCACTTATTTTTAAGGCTAAAAAAGCTTTAAAAAAGATGAGTCAAATGGCAAAAGAGGCTGATGCGGTGCTGCTTATCGACAGTCCAGCTTTTAATCTCCCGCTTGCAAAGGCGATAAAAGAGGCAGGCGCAAAGGCAGCCGTGACATACTACATCTTGCCCCAAGTTTGGGCGTGGAAGCCAAAAAGAGTGGGTGCGGTGGAGAGGTATTGTGACAACCTAGCTTCGATCCTGCCATTTGATGCGAAATTTTATAGCCGATCGACCTACGTGGGGCACCCTTTGATGGATGAGATAAAGCTTAAGAAAACGAGCCTTAGTGGCAGCGGCAAAGTGGCGTTTTTGCCGGGCTCAAGAAAGTCTGAAATTTCAAGACTTATGCCAGTTTATAGGGAGCTTGCTAAAAAGATAGAGGCTAAAAGACTGCTTGTTGTGCCGCCATTTTTGCTTGATAAAGTGGGTGAAATTTATGGTGACACAAGCGATTTTGAGATCGTCACAAACACGCCTGAAGCCTTGTATGAGAGTGACTTTGCCTTTGTTTGCTCTGGCACGGCTACGCTTGAGGCTACGCTCATTGGCACGCCATTTGTGCTAGCATACAAGGCAAAAGCGATAGATGTTTTTATCGCTAGGAAATTTGTAAAGATCAAGCACGCAGGTCTAGCAAATATAATGTTTGACTTCATGGGCAAAGAGCCGCTTCATGAGGAATTTATCCAAGAGTTTGCAACGGCTGAAAATTTACTAAAAGCTTATGAGAGCTGTGATAGGCAGAAATTCTTAAAAGGCTGCGACGAGCTAAGAGCCTATTTGGGGCACGGCAGCAGCAAAAATGTAGTAAAAATTTTAAAAAATATGGAGTAAAAAATGAGTGAACCAATGACAATATACGGATACGAGAAAATAGAGAGCGAGCTTAAAAATTTAAGGCTAGTAGAGCGCCCACAGATCGTCGTCGAGATAGATATCGCAAGGAGCCACGGCGATCTTAAAGAAAACGCCGAGTATCACGCCGCCAAAGAAAAGCAAGCCTTTATAGACGCTAGGATCGCTGAGCTTAGCGCACTTTTAGCAAACGCAGAGGTGATCGACCCAAGTAGCTATGAGCACGATAGGGTAAGGTTTGGCTCGAGCGTGACGATAATGGACGAGGAAACCGAGATAGAGCACACATACACGATCGTTGGTATCAGCGAGAGCGACATAGATAAGGGCTACATCTCGATAAACTCTCCCCTTGCAAAGCAACTTTTAGGCAAGGCTGAGGGCGATGAGGTCGCGCTAAATTTACCAAAAGGCAGAAGCGACGTCGAGATCGTTAAAATTTGCTACAAGCCTATAAAATTTGACTGAAAATGGGCTGTTTTGAGCAAGTATCTATACGCCCCCACCATAAAAGATGGCGCGATCTTTATAGGCGACGCGCATGAAAATGTAAACCGAGATGGATTTTTAAATTTTCTACGCGCCGTTGATAGCGGAGAGATCAAAGAGCCGCCGCAAATTTTCTTGCTAGGCGATATGTTTGACTTTTTGACAGGCGAGGGCGAATACACTATAAATTTCTAC
>NZ_CALACG010000262.1 GCF_937890585.1 uncultured Campylobacter sp. | reverse complement strand
TTAAATGTCACAAACAGGGGGCTAGATGCAAACATTTGGCTTTATGACTCCGCTAGAAACCATGGGCGAGGGCTTGATTATTATGATATAGAGCATAATAGCAAAAGCATACTAAAAGAGTGGAGTGCAAGCCATCACGTAAGTGCGACAAGTACATTTAATGACTTATATTACTATAGCGGACAACAGGTTGATCCTTTAGGTTTTCCAACCAAAACTAGCAGACTACGCGACCGTACTCCGACAGCTATGGAGCTCGCTAAGATAGGCAGAGATCCAAATGCAGACTATGCCATTGACAGAATAGCCACAAATTTAACATTCGAGCCACACAATTTAAACGGACACTATAAACTATATGAGTCCAAGATAACAGCAGATGGAGTAATGGTCAGTATGGATGGCTGGATATTTATAAAAAATCGTAGTGATATTAACAATTTTTATTATGATGCAAAGCCTGAAAGGCAAAGTATTAAGTTTGAATTTGATGGTAGAGAAATTTTTTGGAAAGCTTTTACAGATTTAACAGGCACTTATGAAACTTCATATTTAGATCGTCTAGGCAGTAATGTTCATTTAACACAAGATGGAGGTTTTTATAAATTTCATGTCGAAACATCTGATGAGTTGTTTGAATACTCACTAAAGCTCAGTATAAATAATGATAGAGGTGGTTTTCTTTATACAAACGATGGTTCTATAAAACTAGTCAGCAACGCTTATATGGAGGCTCTTGCTCAAAATCACCTTGTGACAAAAGAGAGCGATACGTTTTATAAGGCAAAAGAAATAAATGGTGTGAAATTTGGCGATAATGCAAGCGATTTTGATAAGCCATTTGATCTAAAATTTGAAGGTACTAAAGATGTTGGTAGTAACCTTGATGACAGATTTATCTTTAACTCACACGATATCGACGCAAAAGGTGGCATAGATACGCTAGTTTTTACACAAAACGTGGATCTAACAAAGATAGAAGAGCTAGATAAGCGCCTTGAGAGCTTTGAGCGCATCGAGCTTGACGGCACAAAGGCTGTGAAGCTAAAGCTAAACGGGCAAAACATAAGCGACATGATAGACTCCAACCCTACCGAGGGTCCTGATGGTAAAGTAAGTCTAAATACTATCCTTAAAATTTCAGGCGATAGTGACGACGTGGTGCAGCTAGTTGGGAATTTCATAAAAGCTACAACCACAGAAGTAACCGCTCTAAATGTAAAGCATAGCGTCATCGGAGCTGACTATAACAAGCTTGCAGTAGAGCCA
>NZ_CALACG010000261.1 GCF_937890585.1 uncultured Campylobacter sp. | reverse complement strand
CTCTACAACGGCTACGATGAACCTCTTTTTACAAAACCAGGCCGAGTTTAAAAACAGCCTTGTAAATATGGGATTTACCGAGCTTGAGATGAATTTCTCAGACCAAAACCAAAGACAAGAAAAAAGAGAACAAGCAAAGAACAAATATAACTCAAATCAAAGCGACGAGAGCGAAAACGCTCAAGCGGAACAAAGCTTGCTTGAGCTAGTAATACCAAGATATATTTAGGAGAGATTATGGCTTCAGTTTCAGATATAACCACACAAACAACGCAGCAAAAAAACGCCGAAAAAAAGGCTAATGCAAGACAGGAAGCGGCAAAAAGCACAGGAACAAACCCAAATTCACAGCTTGATAAAGACGCATTTATGAAGCTACTTTTGACCGAGCTTCAGTACCAAGACCCAACAAGCCCTATGGATACTGAAAAGATGCTCACGCAAACTAGCCAGCTAGCAGCTGTTGAGATGCAAGAGAATACAAACAAGGCGATGAAAGACCTTGTAAATCAGCTAAAATCAAACGCAAACGCCTACGCCATCTCAGCCCTTGGCAAGATGGTCTCGACTGGCTCAAATGCAGTTACTCTAACAGATGAGAAAAAAGATGCAAATTTTGCGCTTTATTTCAAGTCAGACCTTGCAAACGGCAAGCTAGAAGTGAAAAACACAAACGGCCAAGTCGTCCGCTCTATCGATCTAAATAACCTAAACGCTGGCGTTCACAAGCTCACATGGGACGGCAAGGACGAAACTGGTAACCAAGTGCCAAATGGCTCTTACAACGTAGCAGTAAGCTACACCGGCAAAGACGGCAAAGAGTACAAGACGCAAGTGGGCAACTACCCAGTCGAGGCGGTGAAATTTGTAGATGGTAAGGCCATGATGAAGGTTGCTGGCGAATACGTTTCGATGGATAGCGTTAAAGAATTTTACGAGGGCTAAACGCCATGATGAGAGGTTTTTACAACGGGGTTAGCGGCATAAAGACGCAAAGCTTTGGCATGGATGTTTGGTCAAACAACATCTCAAACATAAATAATGTCGGCTTCAAAGCCTCAATCCCTGAGTTTAAAAATTTGATCAACCAAAGCTTGGTCTCGGCAGGCAGTGGCCCAACAAACGACCAAGTGGGCCTTGGAGCTACCAAACAAACGACTGCGCTTGATATGTCAAATGGTAGCTTTCAAAGCACCGATAACAACTTTGACCTTGCAATTGGTGGCAAGGGATTTTTTGGAGTAGTTGATCAAAACGGCAAAAACTACTACACAAGAACGGGCAGCTTCGACATAGACGCGGCTGGAAATTTAGTAGATAACAAGGGCAATATGCTACTTGGCACTCTTGCAAATTTTGCCCCAACAACGCCGAGCGCAAACGCTCTTAGAAAATACGGCCAAACCTCAAGCACCCCACAAGCCTACACCGTGGAGCAAGAGGATCTAAAGCTTGGCAGCGAAAGCGCACAAAAGCCTATAAATTTGCCTCATTTTTTGTTTATGCCAGCAGAAGCTACTAAAAATATCAGTCTAAAAGGCAACCTAAACTCAACCCGCATAACAGATAAAAAAACGACAGCTCTTGAGGCTAGCCAATACGCCTACACGCTTGATAATACAAACAAGATGATCTCGCTAAACGGACAGATCCCGCTAAGCACCACATCTCTTGGCGCAAAAGCTGGCGACAGCGTGGTCGTAAAAGTAAAAGACGGCGATGGTAAATTTAGCGAGTTTTCAACCACGCTTGAGGGTGATGGCACTTGGCAGATAAACGACAAGAGCCTTAAATTTATGGATTTTGCAAATTTAGAGGTAAATGCTGAAGTCACCTCGCTCGTTGAAGTGCCAAACAAAGAAAAGCTAACCTCTGATATCTACAACGCAGACGGCACAAAAAGTTTGGTCACTATAAATTTAACCAAGCAGATCCCACAAACTGGCGACCAGACTATCTGGGACGCGGTGGCAACGATAACTGACGCCAGCGGAGCCGTGCAAAATACCGCAATGGGCTCGCTTACATTTAATGGCAGTGGC
>NZ_CALACG010000260.1 GCF_937890585.1 uncultured Campylobacter sp. | reverse complement strand
GTGGGCTCGGAGATGTGTATAAGAGACAGCACATATAGAGACCACGGTGGCGTCGTTTTCATCGATTTAAGAGACGTTAGCGGGCTTATACAATTAGTTTGTGACCCTGCTGACAGCAAAGAAGCACACGACGTGGCTGCAAAAGTAAGAGATGAATATGTCTTAAAAGCAAAAGGTAAAGTAAGAGCTAGAGGCGAAGGACTGACCAATCCAAAGCTAAAAACTGGCGAAATAGAGGTGATAGTAAGCGAGCTCATTATCGAAAATCCAAGCGAGCCACTACCATTTATGATAGGCGATGAGAGCGTAAATGAGGACATCAGGCTAAAATACCGCTTTTTAGACCTAAGAAGCGAGCGCTTGCAAAATATCTTTAAAATGCGCTCTCGCGCGGCGATAGCAGCTAGAAACAGCCTAGATAAAATGGGCTTTATCGAGTTTGAAACTCCAGTTTTAACACGTGCAACTCCAGAAGGCGCAAGAGACTATCTAGTGCCAAGCCGTGTATATCCGGGCCAGTTTTACGCGCTCCCACAAAGCCCACAGCTATTTAAACAACTTTTGATGTGTTCTGGCTTTGATAAGTATTTTCAGATAGCAAAATGCTTCCGCGACGAGGACTTAAGGGCTGATCGCCAACCAGAATTTACTCAAATAGATATCGAAATGAGCTTTGTCGAGCAAGAAGATATCATAAATATGGCTGAGACGATGCTAAAAGACATTTTTAAAGCCTGCGGACACGACATCAAAACGCCGTTTAGACGCATGAGCTACAAAGAGGCGACCGAGACTTACGGCTCAGACAAGCCAGACCTCAGATATGATCTAAAAATGATCGATGTTATCGATATTTTTGAGCGCTCAAGCAATGAAATTTTTAGCTCTATCGCAAAAGATAAGAAGAAAAACCGCATAAAAGCGCTAAAAGTGCCAAATGGCGACAACATCTTTAGTAAGCGTGAGATGAATAGATTTGAGGAGTTTGTACGTAAATTTGGCGCGCAAGGCCTTGGATACTTCCAGATGAAAGAAGATGGTTTAAAAGGTCCGCTTTGCAAATTTTTCGAGCAAAGCGATCTTGACGAGATCGTCTCAAGATGCGAGCTAAAGGTTGGTGACGTCGTATTCTTTGGTGCTGGCAAGAAAAAGATCGTGCTTGATTATATGGGAAGATTTAGAATTTTCCTAGCAGAGCAAATGGGTATCATCGATCAAGACAGACTTGAGTTTTTATGGGTGCTTGACTTCCCAATGTTTGAGCAAAATGACGATGGCAGCTACTCTGCGATGCACCACCCATTTACTATGCCAAAAAATATAGATGAGCCTGATCTTGAAGACATCCTCTCTATCGCTCACGACGTCGTGTTAAACGGCTTTGAGCTTGGTGGCGGAAGTATAAGAATTCACAAAAATGACATCCAACAAAAGGTCTTTAAGCTTCTTGGCATAGATGAAGCCGAGCAGCGTGAGAAATTTGGCTTCTTGCTTGATGCCTTGACATTTGGTGCGCCTCCACATGGTGGTATCGCGATCGGCTTTGATAGGCTAAATATGCTTGTAAATAAAGCAAGCTCGATCCGCGACGTCATAGCCTTCCCTAAAACACAGCGCGCTCAGTGCCCACTCACAAAGGCACCAAGCTACGCTAGCAACGAACAGCTTAGGGAACTAGGACTAAGGATAAGAGAAAAAGAGCAAAAGGCTTAAAATTTGCCTTTAAAAAGAGATGGAATTTTGTCTTTAAATATTTTTCTTAGAAAAAATTCCATCCTAAATTTAAATTTATAAAAAGATGCCTCCAACTTGGCGGCTAATTAAATTAAAACTTGCCTAAGTAGTTTGAGATGATTTTTGTGGTTGCGACGTAAAATTTTGCGCAGATAAAACACTTAGTTCATCAAGCTAGATTTTACTAGCTCCGCAAAAAGCGCTCAAAAGACAAAGGCAATAAAAGGGAAAAAATGAAAAATTTATTTTTAATCATCGGCGCTCCAGGCAGCGGCAAAACAACAGACGCATCGATAATCGCACAGCATGATGAGAAATTTGCACACTTTTCAACTGGCGATCTTTTAAGAGCTGAAGTAGCTAGCGGTAGCGAGCTTGGCAAGCTTATAGACGGCTTTATATCAAAAGGAAATTTAGTCCCACTTGACGTTGTCGTAAATGCGATCGTCTCAGCTATCAAAAGCTCAAATAAATCAAACATCATAATCGACGGCTACCCAAGAAGCGTTGAGCAAATGACTGAGCTTGACAAAGTCTTAAGCGAGCAAGATGAAATTTCTCTAAAAGGCGTCATCGAAGTGGATGTTAGCGAAGATGTGGCAAGAGCTAGAGTGCTTGGCCGTGCAAGAGGCGCTGATGATAACAACGAAGTCTTTAACAACCGCATGAAAGTCTATCTTGATCCGATCAAGCCTATCCGCAAGTTTTACAGCGAAAAAGAGCTACTTCACGTAGTAAATGGCGAACGCGGCATCGACGAGATCGTAGCTGACATCAAAAATTTACTAGCTAAACTTATATAACTCACAGACCTTGCATCAAAAGGTGCAAGGTTTCAAAACTTACCTTTCATTAACATCAAAAATGTAATATCCTTTTAAAATTTCACAACCAATTTTAAAAGGATAAAAATGAAAAAAATCATCATCGCTTCACTAGCTGCTAGTATCGCAATGGCTGGAGGCTTCGCATCAAAACACCAAAGTGAGACGATAAGCGTAAAAGATGCTTTAAAGCTAAATGACGACGCCAAAGTCGTTCTTGAGGGCAAGATAAAGTCACATATCAAATCAGATAAGTATGAATTTATCGATAAAAATGGCGACGTTATCGTTGTTGAGATAGGCGACAAAAAATGGGGCAATGTAACAGCCAACGAAGATACGCTTTTAAGAATAAGAGGCGAGGTGGATAAAGACTTCACAAAAATGAAGATCGACGTAGGTAGCGTAGAGGTTATAAAGTAGTTAAATTTTACGCGTATTTAATGCAAAAAATACTAAAATCACGAAAATTTCTAATAAAAAGGACGAATATATGGACGTTTCAAAGATCAAATTTGGCTCAAACCCAGATAAAATCAATGCCGTAATCGAAATACCTTATGGCTCAAATATAAAATACGAGATCGACAAAGATAGCGGTGCAGTCGTAGTTGATCGCGTGCTTTACTCAGCGATGTTCTACCCAGCAAACTACGGCTTTGTGCCAAACACACTTGCAGCTGACGGCGACCCAGCTGATATTTTAGTGCTAAACGAGTATCCTCTCCAGGCTGGTAGCGTCATCCCTTGCCGCTTGATAGGCGTTTTGGTGATGGAGGATGAAGCAGGCATGGATGAGAAGCTTTTGGCTGTGCCAGTTACAAAGATCGATCCAAGATATGAAGCGATAAAAAGCTACGAAGATTTGCCAACTGCGACACTAAATAAGATCAAAAATTTCTTTGAAACTTATAAAATTCTTGAGCCAAACAAATGGGTAAAGGTGAAAGAATTTAAAGACGCAAACGCTGCAAAAGAGATTTTAGACGCTGCGATAAAAAATTATAAATAATTTATAAGCCCTATTTTAGGGCTTTTTCTTTTTAAATTTGTTCGTTTTATACGCCATATTAAAAAGGCTATTTTTATATTTAGATAAGCTTTTTCTTGTATAATACGATTTTCTTTCAACTGTGGGTTCATAGCTCAGTTGGTTAGAGCATCCGGCTCATAACCGGATGGTCCCAGGTTCGAGTCCTGGTGAACCCACCATTTTTAATACAATAATTTTTAAAAATATTCATTTTTTCAAATCATTTAAAGCGTTTAGTAGTTTTTAAATTTCGCTCATCAATAAGTTAATCTTCTAAAATTTAACGGTCTTTTTATTTGACACCGCATATTGTTATCTTTTTAATATATTACAGGCTTTAGTATGCCCGTCACTAGATTTTCATTTTTCAATATTCAAAATCATATTATAATACTCCAAAGAATCCTTATTTGGCTCCATATCTTTGTTTCGGGTTATTGTTTGGATAATTTCATGCGGAATATCACTAGACGACAAAACAGCACTCAATGCCATGTTTCTAGTGCTAGTTACAGGACAGTTTAAACCGGCTTGCACTAGTTTTACGCTAATAATTTGATTAAATTCTCTCATTTTTTGCAAAATAATAGATAGATCGTTATGTTTTCCAAAATTTCCGTTAAAACCTAGCTCATCAGCGATGCCGGTAGATATGCTTTCAAGATCCAATACTTTTTCTGCAAGCGCGCAAACCATTCTAAACTCATCAATATTATCCGTTTGAGCCAGCGAATACCAATCCGAGAAATTATTATTTTGCATTGCGTAGTTAAATAAATCGTTCCAAATACCTATATTTAAAGCTTTTGCTATATTTCTTGCTTTGTAGTTGGATATATTTTTCTTTACCAGTCTTTCCCAGTCATAATTTTTATTGCAAGCGATATTTGAAATTTGATCAATCAACTCGCCTTTTGTCTCTTTACTCCATCCAATTTCTTCCCAATCGTCTCTTATAAAATAAAAAATATCACAGAGCTTACTAAATTTATCTATATTCATATTTTGCTTTAAAGACTCTTCTATAAAAAGCTCCACTACTTCCTTTGCGTCCACATACTCAAAGATCTTATTTTCATGATCATCTATCAACCCACATATAATATCACCTGCACAATCATATAGATCATCATTCCACCCTTTTTTTATGTGATATAACAAATCTCCTCTACTTGCACAAATATAAGCAGTAAACTCACAACCCAAACTACATTTATAGCCATGATAGATCATCCAAGTTTTTATCTCATCATTGGTAGCATCAAGACCCTTTAAGTAATTCAATCTACCATATCCGTCGGTTAGTTTTGCCATTTTAAATACACTATCGTTTTTTTGTTTCATCTCAAATGAACATGTCGTATATATAGAAAAATCATCTGTCAATCCAAGAGTAAATAGTAAATAGTCTATCTCTTTAGACCCATAATACCATGTAGTACATATGCCAAATTTGATCGGTTCTTTATGCACAGCTCTTTTCATAAAAAATATACCGACTCTTAGTGCAGTTGAATACAGCTCATCGTCTTGAGAAATCATCTCCTCAAAATCATAGCCATATACGCAAGCGCTTTGTGTTAGTAAAAATTTATACAAATTTGCCAAACTAACTTCTAGCACACAGTCATCTATATTTTCTTTAGACGAAAAAATTGCGTGAATATCTCTAATCATAACAATGATTTTAGCAGCCACTTCCCTACCTTCATCACTATTCCAACCACTTAACGCTCCTGGAACAAATTTTAATTCTCTTAACTCACTCTTAGATAAATAATAGTCATTTTTATCTGGCATATCATATTGTTTTTCTATACTTAATTTGCCGTCTTGTATATTTTGTTCTATCCACTGCAATATTGATGTTTTGCCATCCAAAATATCACTTATCAATAGCTGAGCGTTTTCATCAATTTCAGATGACGCGCTTAAATTTGATTTATCATGGCTATTCACAACAACTCCTTTCACACAAATAATGTTATCAATTATAATCATTTTTACATATAAAAAGATTTATCTTTAAAAAAGTAGATATCTTTATATACAAGACAGTTGTAGTATATTTACAAC
>NZ_CALACG010000259.1 GCF_937890585.1 uncultured Campylobacter sp. | reverse complement strand
TTGTTTATTAAACTCATCTGTAAAGTAGCCATCTTTATCTACCTTGTAGCCTAAAGCCTCAGAGCTTGTTTGCTTGGTGGCAACTTTGGTTGATACCTTTATATTTTGTTCTAAATTTAAGGGGTAACTACCAAGTGCGTTTATCATCTAATATCCTTTTAGCTTCATACCAAAGATATCGTCTTTTTTATGAAAAGATTTACCTAGTAAATTTAGCTAATTTAGCTAGATCAAACGCCGATCTTAAGAGATGCCTAAACTACTTTTGTCTGCCTAGGGCATAAATTTGATTTAGCTCATTAAAAGCTAAATTTATATTATCCTCGCTTGGCTTTATGGTGCTATTTTTTAGTAGCTCAAGCACTAAATTTTTAAAATTTTCTCTATCTTCTGCCAGCTTTTTAAGAGTAGCCACATCGCTCAAGCTTTCGCTTCTATGATCCTTCGTCTGGGCAGCGATGAAAGGCGTTATTTAGCAAGACTTCAGGCTTTAGCGCAGTCTCTCCGCCCTCTAGGATCGCAGGACTTTCTGACTTTAGAAAACTAATAAACAAAGCCTCTTTTTTGTAACCAGACTCCGTTTTATAGTAAGAGAGGTCTGGGTTAAAGCCACCAGTGTTTTCTTGCTCTAAATTTGCAAAATTTAGCTTTTTAAGGTTTGTTTTTATGCCTAGTTTTGATAGATCTTCGCTTAAATTTGATGCAAGCTTCATTTCATCTTGGCTACTAAAGATATTTGTAACGACCTCGTTTTTGCGACTATTTAAAAAATCAATATTTGATCTATCGCTCAAATCTGCGTTAAAATCGATGCCTTTCATCCCTTGCGAGATGTAGCCTTTTGGCAAATTTGCTAGGTCACTATCTGTAAAACTATCTTTATTTAAACTCTTGCCCATTACCTGAGAAAAGATAGCGTAATACTGACCTATCGTGTCTGCTATGTCGATATTTTCAAAGACGTCATTGTCAAAAAGCTTGCCGCTTGCGTTGCTATAAAGGACGCTATTTATATTATTTTGCTTTGTTGCGAAGTTTAGCAATTCTTTTATAGTGCTTTTGTGAAGCTTAAAGTCCTGTGGCAAGCCAGCTGCTTTATTAAAACTAGTATCCATAAAGCCAGCATTGTCGCTTTGATAAGCTAGCTCGTTTTTATCTTTAAATTTTACGCTATAAATGCTTTGCTGTGTATCTTTTGTAAGCTCAAGTCTTTGTAAATTTTGTGCAATGTCTTTTGTTTTTTCATTATTTGCAAGAGCGTTTTGAAATTTGGCACTTTCAGACTGCTCTTTTTGAAGTTTCCTTGCTTTTGCCTCAGTAGCTACTGAGCTATACTTTTGCGTGCTAACACTAAAAATGCTCATTTACGATCCTTGCTTATCAAATTTATATTTAGTAAGCAAGGAGTGTTCCTACTTCAAAATGAGTTTTTACTTTTTGGATGTGTTGTAATAAATTTGGTTGTAAATTTAGCTTTAAGGGCAGAAACGAAGAGTTAAATTTACTCTTCACTGCCTTCGTTGATACCAAAAAATGTATCTGTGTGGATATTTTCAAATGCTGCTTTAAGTGATGTAAATAGCTTTGGATTTTCTTTTTCTAAATTTGCTAGAAGCTGCTTGGTCTCATATCTAGCGTGTGGCATCTTCACGTCAAATCTCATCGCAGGACACGCCTCATCGCCAACTACTCTTAGCTCATTTTTGATCGCATTTTCGCGAAGCTGTCTTTCGCGCACAAAGATAAATGGCCTGATCACGACGATGCCATTTTTAGCTCTGTATTTTGGAGCAAGCGTCCTTAGCGCGCCATTATAGGTGAAATTCATAAAAAAGCTCTCAGCTGCGTCGTCCAAGTGATGAGCGATCGCAAGCTTGTTAAAGCCATGCTTTAGCGCATAGGTGTAAAGATAGCCTCTTCTCATGCGCGAGAAAAAGCTACAAAAGCTAGAATTTTTGCGGATCTTCTCCTTTGATATCTCAAATATCGAGCTATCTATCACCTCGTGCTCTATGCCGTGCTCGTTACAGTGCTCGGTCAAATAAGCGTAGTCTTCGCCCATGCCGTAGCTTAGCGTCACCGCCTTAAACTCAAATTTCTCAGGCGTGACGTTTTGCACATGTTTTAGCACGTGAGCGAGCGCGAGGCTATCTTTGCCGCCACTAAGACCGAGTAAGATCTTATCTCCGCCCTCTATCATCTTGTATCTAGCGTTTGTCTGACCAACCTGCCTTAGTAGCCTTTTGCTAAGCTCTATCATAAGCTCTCCACCATTTCTAGGATAAATTTAGCGCTCACGTTTGCTGAGTCTTGCAAGAATTTATCAAAGTCAAACTCAGCCTCGTTGCCAGCTCCGTCGCTGATGGCTCTAAGGATGAAAAATGGCACGCCAAGTGTCTCGCAAACTAGCGCAACGCTCGCACCCTCCATCTCGGTAGCACTCGCGTTAAATATCTTTTTGATCCACTCTTTTTTCTCGTTGTCGCAGATGAACTGATCGCCAGTTGCGATGATGCCTGAATTTAGGCTCATGCCCTTTTTGCTAGCGACATTTTTAGCTAGCTCATTTAGACCTTCATCACTCTTGACAAAGATACTTGTCCCTGGCACAAAGCCGTATGGATGACCAAAAGCTGTGATGTCAAGGTCGTGCTGCACAAGGCTGGTGGCATATAACATATCGCCTATTTTCAAATTCTCATCAAGTGAGCCAGCAACGCCTGTAAAAAGCAGTTTTGAAGCCTTAAATTTCTCTATCATCAAGGTCGCAGTGATCGCCGCATTTACCTTGCCGATCTTTGAGTAGGCGATGACTAGGTCCTTGCCTTTGTATTTTGCCTCGTAAAATTTATTGTTTGCGTACTCTGTGGTTTTATACTCGCCCACCATCTCAAGGATAGGTGTGATCTCCTCTTGCATCGCACCAAGTATCGCTATCATCTCTCCTCCAAAATCTTCACAACCTCTTCAAGGCTCGCCATGTCTGTGACGCTGTATGTCGGTTTTTCTGTGATCTTTTTGTTTATACCTTTTAGTGTCGCCGCACCAAGCTCGATAAAGCAATCAACCTCGTTTTCGTAGTTTTTGATGCTTTGTTTGTAACGAACTGGATGCGTTAGCTGCTCTTTTAAAAGCACTAATGCTTCATTTTTATCGGTGTAAATTTTTGCATTTACGTTTGAAACGACTGGGGCAAAATTCGCAGCCAAAACGCCCTCAAGCTCGTTTGCTAGTTTAACGCTAGCTGGCTCAAGTATCGGACAATGGCTAGCTACTGACATATTTAAAAGCATCGCTCTTTTTGCGCCTGCTTCTTTAAATTTTGCCTCGTATTTTGCAAGGTCTGCTCTCACACCAGCTACAACGATCTGACCATCGCAGTTGTAGTTTGCAGCGTAAATTTGCAAGCCCTCATCCTGTGCTTCTTTACAAATCCCCTCAACAACTTCATCGCTAAGTCCAAGCACCACCATCATGCCAGCATCTTTGCCAACGTAGGCTTCTTGCATAAATTTACCACGCAAATTTACAAGCCTAATCGCTTCAACAAAGCTAAATGCACCACTAACCGCAAGAGCTGTAAATTCTCCGAGTGAGTGGCCTAAGCTAAATTCTGGCTTGGCTTTTATGAAATTTGAAAATGCCAGGTAGCTCATAAGCGAGTTTAAAACGATGGCAGGTTGGGTAAATTCGGTCTTATCTAGCTTGTCGTTTTGTGTAAATAAAAGCTCTTCAAAATCAATGCCTGTGTCGTTGCAAGCGTCATTTAATAGAAGTTTTGCCGAAGAGAAATTTTCATAAAAATCTTTCCCCATGCCAACACTTTGCGAGCCTTGACCCGCAAAAATAAAAGCAAATTTTTTCATTTTGGCTTCTTAGTGGTGATGATGTCCGTGACCGCCACAACCGCAACCGCCTTCACCATGTCCGTGACCACCGCAGCACTCATGCTCGTGATCATGATCATGTCCGCCACAACCGCAAGTGTGTGCACCTGCTACCATGCCAGTTGCTTTTTCATCTTCAGTAGCGTCTCTAACTTCTAAAATTTCAACATTAAATAGCAAGTCTTTGCCAGCGTATGGGTGGTTAAAATCAACTGTCACTTCGTCATCTTTGATCTCTTTAACGATGACGCGAACACTTGAGCCATCTTCATTTTGACCAAAAAGCTCCATGCCTTCATGTAGGTCTATACCGGCAAATTGCTCTTTTGGAAGTGATTGGATGGCGTCTTTATTATATTCGCCACAACCCTCAGCAGCTTTAATGTATATAGTAGCTTTGTCGCCTGATTTTAGTTTGCTAACTTCTTCTTCAAGCTTTTCTATAATATGGCCATGTCCTGTAATAAAAGAAATTTGACCACCTTCTTGCATATTTGACTCTAAAATTTCACCGCTATTGGCATCTTTTAGCTCATAAAACATAGTTATAACTTGATCTTTACTCACAATAATCTCCTTGGGATTTAGTTTAGATTAATGCGAGATTATATCTAAAAAAGATTAAATTTAATTTCTATCAGGGGCAGCTTTGGCTTCTTTGCTATCTGGGTAGCCAACTTTTAAAGCCTTGTAAAATCTATTTGCGCTTTGTGTGTCACCTATCTTATCAAAGCTTATAGCTGTGTGATACAAAAGTTTTGGCGTGTAGTCAGCCTTGTCTTCGCTTTGTATACTTTTTTTGTAGTATTGTATAGCTGTGCTATATGATTTTTGGCTATATGCGACTTCGCCTAAATAGTAGTTTGAAGTGCCAGTTTTATAGCCTTTTTTGTTTAGATATTCAAAATATTCAGCAGCCTCTGCGCTTTTGCCAGAATTTAAAAGCTTAATGCCATCAAACAAGATGTCCTTATCGCTTTTACCACTAAAATTTGAAGTTGGTTTATTTTGTTGTTTTGGATTTGCATTTTGCTTTGGTTGAGCAGCATTTTTATCCATTATCGCACCCAGTTTATTTAAGGTAGCGGTAATGTTTTTATAGTTTCTATCTTGAATTTCTCTAGTCTCATCAACGTAAGCTTTTAGTGACGTTAAACTAACACCAGAATCGCTTATGCCGCCATTTACTCTAGTTTCTAGCTCGTTCATTCTTTGCTCAAGCTTATTCATCCTAGCACTCATGCTTTCGATTAAGCTTTGTAAGCCTTGAAGCTGCTCTGAAACGTTATTCATATTCTCTTCGATATTTTGAACGCTTCTTTTGTTGCTTAAGGTTACTTTTTCGCTATCAGTTAGACCATACGGGTTTGGACTATCCATATTGCCCGCATCAAATGCTGAAATTTCCTGAGCTGAACCAATAGAGAAAGCGGCTCCAAGAAGAGCCGCAATGATTATTTTTTTATTCATTATTACTTACAAATTATGGAAGTACTTTGAAATCAGCACGTCTGTTTTGAGCGTCGCAAGCTTTTGTTTTGTCTGTGCAAACTGGGTTGCTTTCGCCAAAGCTAACTACAGCGATTCTATCAGCACTAACGCCGTTTCTTACAAGAGCGTCTTTAGCGCTTTTAGCACGTTTTAGACCAAGAGCATAGTTATACTCATCTGTACCCCACTCGTCGCAGTTACCTTCTACTTTTACAGAAAGTGCTTGAGCGTCAGCTTGGTTGAATACAGCTGCGTTTGCGCTAACAACACCTTGTTGATCGCCTTTGATGTTAAATTTGTCAAAGTCAAAGTATACACTTTTAACTTGGCTTTCAATGTTAGCTATAAGAGCTGCAAGTCTATCAGCATCACTCATACTATTTGAATCTGCAGATTGATTTGAATTTGCATTCATATCAACTTCAGGGTTTTTAGAGCTACAACCGCTCAACAATAAAGTTGCAACTGCAACACTTGCTAGAACTACTTTTTTCATTCCTTATCCTTTTTGAAAAATTTGGTCGCATTATATCACAAAAATTTTAAATATAACCAGAATATTACCAGTCAATAGACTGAATTCTGCCCACTTTTAGTGGGAATTGGAAACTTCTGTTTTCATTTAATCTAACAACACCAAGCGAGCTTTGACCGCCAAGTTCTTTTATGAAAACAACACTTTGTCCATCGCTTGAAAATCTTGGATAGTTATTTTTACCATTTGCTGTAAGCTGACGGATAAAATCTGTTTGAGTTGAGATCAGATAAATATTAAAGCCACCACTAGCCTCTCTACTTGAATAAACTACATAGTTTTCAAAAGTGCTTACTGAGTTGTTGTTTTTGCCATGAAATACCATTTGCTCAACACTTCCGCCTGAGGTTGCAGGTGTTGCGAAGATGTTTGGATATCCAAGTCTATCTGAAACAAAAACTATTCTGCTGTCATTATCTACGAAATTTCCATTTACATCAATGCCTGGATAGTTTGTGATCTGAGTTAAATTCTTACTACCTGTGTTGTAGATAAAAATATCCGGCTGATCTTTTGGCGCCATAGTTAATAAAATTTTGCTTCCATCTTTGCTAACGTCTGAAGCTATAAGCATACCAACGCTGTCGATTATCTTTGTTTTTGTGCCTGAATTTAGGTCATATCTAAACAAAGTTGGTTTGTTATTCACATAAGATGTATAGTAAAATTTACTTTGATCAGCGCCTGCCCATTTTGGGAATATGTTTAGACCGCCACTTACTATCGTTTTTTGATATGTAAGAGTATAGTCAGCCACGATGATAGAGCTTTGGCGAGCCGAAGTATACTTAGCTAGGATGATAAATTTCTCCATCCAACCAACAGGTGGTAAATTTAGCTCGTTTGTTAGCTCAACTATACTTTTGTGCGCCAAAAATGGATACTTCGCACCATCTGGCATAGTATAAATTTTCTCATATCTTGTAGTTGCCGTTTTAGCATTTATTAGCTTTACTTTTAAAGTAAGAGGCGAGTTAATAGAGCCCTCAAGTGCGTATCTTAAGATAAGCTCAACACCTTTGTCGCTCATAGTATTTGTAGCTGCTGTTCCCTCATATGTAGAAGGTACGTGATCTTCGATAACCTCAAAGTCAGAGCTAACTTTTAGGTCGCCCATCATTATCCTAAAGAATTTCTCTTTAAAATTTGGGTCGCTGACGGCTGTAGTTGCATCTTGCAAAGCTATCTTTGGCAAAGCAACACCTTGATTTACAACAGATATGGTCGCATCAGCAGCATAAAGCCCTAGAGCAACGCATAAAAAAAGAAAAATTTTCTTCATCTCTACTCCGTAAATTTAAAATTTTTGATCTATTTTATCTATTAAATTAAAAGTCTCAATTGTGCTCTTGTCTGGATTAAATGGAAATTTCTCTGTAGTAAGCTTTTCCAGGCACTCTCTAACCTTTGCATTAAACTCTTCATTGTATGATAGCTCTAAAATTTCATAGCTAAAATTTCCACTTTGATCTATCATAACTTTTACCTTAGCTATATTTGCAGAGTCAGCTTTATAGCTTTGCCATCTTCTTTGAATTTGCTTTGTTATGGCTCCCATCAATGGATCATAAGTACCGGTCATTTGTGACTTTGGAGCTGTTGGGTTTTGATCTATCTTTAAACTCTTAATTATGTCGCTAGCCTCTTTTGCAGCTTTTGAGCTAGAAGCCTCGCTTTTTTTGCGGCTTTGTACCTTGTTTTCTACCTTTTTTATGCCATCATCTTTTTTTAGCTTAGTCGAGTCGATGTCACTAAAAAGATCTTTTATATTTGGCTCTTTTGGCTTTTCGACTGGTTTTGGCTCGGGTTTTGGTTCTGGCTTGGCCTCTTCTTTAGGCTCTTCACTTGGCTTTAAATTTTCAGGCTTTGGTTCAGGTTTAGGTTCTGGCTTAGGCTCGTCCTTTGGAGGAGTTGGTAAGCTTGGAGTTGGCAGCGGCTCATCTGGCACGACTGGCTTATTTGTAGTCTCTTGTTTGTCTTCTTCAGACTCTTTGTTTGGCTCTGGCTTTGTCTCTTTTTCAACTTCTTCTTTTTGTTTTGGAGCTTTTATCGTTTGATCGATCTCACGATCCACCATAACGATGTCCATGATAGCGTCTTTGTCATCAGTATATTTTTTGGCTGGCTCTGTAAAAAATGTAAGCTTTATAAACAAAACAAGGACAATAGCAATGTAAATACTTAACGCTACAAAAAATGAACTTAGCGTTGGAAATTTAACTTTGTTTGACATCTTATCCGTTTGTCTCTAAAGCCACTTTGCTAAAACCGGCACTTTTTAAGGTTTTCAATACAAACATAACGTCATCGTATTTTAAATTTTTGTCAGCCTTGATATAAATAGGTGCGGTTTTGTCATATTTTGCACTCATAAGTGCGATATTATCAGGTAGTTCGGCAAGACTCATCAAGCTTTGATCTATCTTGACTTGCCTTTGCGCATTTATAGACACTATAAGGTCTTTTTGCTTAGACATAGAGGTCTTTGCCTTTGAACCATCTGGGAGTGTGATATCTTCTTGGTATGTTATCGTTGGCATAGTAACCATCAAAATGGCTAGCAAAACAAGCATGATATCGACAAGAGGCGTTATATTTAGCTCTGGCGCTTCGTCAGTAAATTTAAAAGCCATCTATAACGTCTCATCATCTTTTTTGAGTGCTATCATAACGTCAGCTTGACGCTCGATAACGCTCATTAGTTCATAAGCTTTTCTTTTTATAAGCAAGTTAAATGTATATGCTGGAATCGCAACAAAAATTCCGCATCCAGTAGCAACAAGCGCTTCAGAGATAGCTGGTGCTATGACACCAAGAGATGAGCTTGAGCCATTTCCTAGCTGCGAAAATGTCTCCAAGATAGAGACAACTGTTCCAAAAAGACCGATAAACGGGGAGGTAGAGGCTATGATACTAAGCCAAGTAAGTCCGCTAGTTGCGTTTTTCTCAGCTATGCTTATGCAAACATTTAGTTTTTCTTTTGAAATTTTGCCGTTTGCACATTTTTTCAAAGATGAGTCATTTGGGATATTTTTAGCACCCATGAGAAGTGCCTCAAGAGCACTTTGCTCACGTTTTTGCCAAGCGCCGATGCCAGCCATCCTTGAAAATAAAATCGTAAAACTAATTATAAAATATATAGATAGCCAAGTTAAAACAACAATTGTAATAAAACTACTTCTTTGAACATAATTTAAAAATAAATCTATACCACCCACTTATCTTGCTCTCACTACATTTTCCATTTTTGATATAGTTGCCGCAAAAGCATTTGTATCACTACTCATACTCTCTATCAAATTTCTAGCAGCTTCTAATGAATTTGCAAGCTCGCTTTCGCTATTTCCAGATACATAGACCGCGCCGTCAGCTAGTATAACTACTTTGCCTTCATCGATCTTCGCATAGCCCCAGTTAATAGCAACTACATCATGCTTTTTATGCTTATCTTCTATATCTATAATACCTGCTTTTAAAAGAGATATTAATGAGGCGTGGTTTGGTAAAACACCAAACTCACCCTCACTACCTGGAAGCACTACACTACTCACGTCATCATTAAATATCTGACCTTGAGGAGTTACGATCTCTAAATGTAATTTATCCATTACGCTTCCTTTTTAAATTTAAGCCTTAAGTTTCTCAGCTTTAGCTAAAGCCTCATCTATATTTCCGACCATATAAAATGCTGCTTCAGGTAAATGATCATATTTGCCTTCTAAAATTCCCTTAAAGCCAGCGATGTTTTCGTCAAGACTTACATATTTACCAGGGCTGCCTGTAAATACTTCAGCAACGAAGAATGGCTGAGATAAAAATCTCTCTATCTTTCTTGCTCTATCAACTGTAAGCTTATCTTCTTCGCTAAGCTCGTCCATACCAAGGATAGCGATGATATCTTGAAGGTCTTTATATTTTTGAAGCACAGCTTGAACGCCGCGAGCTACCTTATAGTGATCTGCTCCTAAAATTTGAGGATCGAGCATTCTTGAAGTAGAATCAAGCGGGTCAACAGCTGGATAGATACCTTTTTCTGCGATCGATCTGTTAAGAACTGTTGTAGCATCAAGGTGAGCAAAAACAGTCGCAGGAGCTGGGTCTGTAAGGTCGTCAGCTGGAACATAAACAGCCTGAACAGAGGTGATCGAACCTTTTTTGGTTGATGTGATCCTCTCTTGAAATTTACCCATCTCACTTGCAAGAGTTGGCTGATAACCAACAGCTGATGGAATACGTCCTAGTAGAGCTGACATCTCTGCACCAGACTGAGAGAAACGGAATATGTTATCTATAAACATCAAAACGTCAAGTCCCATCTCATCACGGAAGTATTCAGCCATTGTAAGACCAGTTAGCGCGATACGGTTTCTTGCTCCTGGTGGCTCGTTCATTTGGCCGTAGCACAAGGCAACTTTATCCAAAACGTTACTTTCTTTCATTTCGTGATAAAGGTCGTTTCCTTCACGAGTTCTCTCACCAACGCCTGCAAATACAGAGTAACCGCTGTGTTTAAACGCAACGTTGTGGATAAGCTCCATAATAATAACCGTTTTACCAACACCAGCACCACCAAATAGACCTACTTTACCACCCTTTGCATAAGGAGCTAGAAGGTCAACTACCTTGATACCAGTTTCAAAAATTTCACTCTTAGTGCTTTGCTCTTCAAATGGAGGAGGATCGCGGTGGATAGACCAGTGCTTATCGAAATTTATACCTTCACCCTCGTCAATCAAATCGCCAACTACGTTAAAAATTCTACCCAAAACTTTTTCGCCAACTGGAACACTAATAGGTGTACCAAGCGCTTTAGCTTCAAGGCCACGAGTCAAGCCCTCACTCATATCCATAGCAATAGTTCTAACTCTATTATCGCCTAGGTGAGCAGCAACTTCTAATATTAGTTTATGTTTCTTGCCCTCAACCTCAAATAAAACTTCGATAGCTTCATTGATCTTTGGCAAGTAGTCATTAAAGTCAACATCGACCACAGGGCCCATAACTTGACTAATAACACCCTTCATTCATACTCCTTTTATTTCATTGATTCAACACCACTGATGATCTCGATAAGCTCAGTGGTAATAGACTCTTGTCTTGCTTTATTATAAGCAAGATTTAACTGTTTTACGCGCTCTTTAGCATTGTTTGTTGCATTATCCATAGCTTGCATTCTGGCACTATGTTCAGCAGCCAAAGAATCAACCAAAGCATAATACATGCTATATTCAAAATACTTATTAAGCAACTCGTCCATGATCTTAGTATAGTTGTCTTCTGGTTCAAATTCCATCAAAGAATTTGTCTCCACCGCAACTATCTTAGACGGCTCAATAGGCACAACATCATTTACTCTAATCTCTTGAGAAATCATATTTTTATAGCCATTGTGTATTAGCACAACTTTGTCTGTTGTGCCGTTCATAAAGTCATCAATAGCATCTTTTATGATCTTTTGAGCTTTTTCATATGTAGGTGATGAGCTAGCTCCGACATAAGTCTCGAGTAGTTCAACGCCTTGGAAATTGAAAAATTCTATACCTTTTTTACCAACAGCTCTTAGTCTAACTTTGATCTTTTTGGCTTTTAGCTCATCGATCATACGCCTAACTGTCTTTATGGTCTGGACGTTAAAGCCACCGCAAAGTCCTTTATCAGCCGTCACAAATATAATATCAACCTTTTCAACACTCTTTTCAGTGTTAAAAAATTTACTCTCAGTCATAACTGAAGCGTATTGATTGATCTTATAAGCTATCTCTGATAAGACCTCATTGATCTTAAGTGCATAAACCCTAGAGTAACGTGCAGCCTCTTCAGCTTTGCGAAGCTTTGCTGTTGAGACAAGCTTCATTGCACGCGTCGTCTTTTGAGTGTTCTGGACGCTCTTAATCTTTCGTTTTATATCTTTTAAATTTGACATATCTTAGCCCTAGTTCGCGGCAAAAGTCGCTTTAAAATCTTTCAACGCTTTATGTAAATTTTCTTCTACTTCTTTATCAAGAACTTTTTTAGTTCTGATTTGCTCGAAAATTTCAGGGTACTTTGCCTCGATATATGGATATAGCTCAGCTTCAAATTTTGTTACATTTGTAGTTGCAACGTCATCTAAATAGCCCTTAGCACCAGCAAATATGATAACTACTTGGTTTTCAACTGGAAGTGGAGAATATGGAGGTTGTTTTAGCACTTCAACCATCTTTTGACCACGCTCTAGTTGTTTTCTTGAGCTTTCATCAAGGTCACTTGCAAACTGAGCAAATGCTTGTAGCTCGCGGTACTGAGCAAGGTCTAGTCTTAGGTTACCAGAAACTTGTTTGATAGCTTTGATCTGAGCTGCACCACCGACACGAGAAACAGAAAGACCAACGTTGATCGCTGGGCGGATACCTGAGTTAAATAGGTCACTCTCAAGGAAAATTTGACCATCTGTAATAGAAATAACGTTTGTTGGAATATAAGCTGAAACGTCGCCCGCTTGAGTCTCGATAATAGGTAGAGCCGTTAAAGATCCCGCACCTAGTGCGTCATTTAGCTTACTTGCTCTTTCTAGAAGTCTTGAGTGAAGGTAGAAAACGTCACCTGGATAAGCTTCACGGCCTGGTGGTCTTCTTAAGATCAAAGACATCTCACGGTAAGCAACCGCGTGTTTTGACAAGTCATCATAGATGATTAGCGCGTGGCGAGAGTTATCTCTAAAGTATTCACCCATTGTTACACCAGCGTACGGAGCAAGGTATTGAAGCGCAGCTGCGTCACTAGCGCCAGCATTTACAACTATCGTGTAGTCCATAGCGCCGTATTCTTCAAGCTTTTTAACGACTTGAGCAACGGTTGATTGTTTTTGACCGATAGCTACATAGATGCAAATGACATCTTGACCTTTTTGGTTGATGATAGTATCGATAGCAACTGTTGTTTTACCAGTTTGGCGGTCGCCAATGATTAGCTCTCTTTGACCTCTACCAATTGGCACAAGAGCGTCGATCGCTTTGATACCTGTTTGAAGTGGCTCATGAACACTTTTTCTAGCCATGATACCTTTTGCTTTTTCTTCGACGAAGCGAGATTCAGTAGCTTCGATTGGCCCTTTTGCGTCGATTGGCTCACCGAGTGAATTTACAACACGGCCGATCAATGCATCGCCAACTGGAACGCGTAGAAGTTTTTTAAGTCTTTTTACAGAGCTGCCTTCTGTGATACCGCTAGTTTTTCCAAGGATAACTATACCAACACTGCTCTCTTCAAGGTTAAGAGCCATACCTTTTTCGCCGCTTTCAAATTCAACCATCTCGCCAGCCATAACGTTTTTCAAACCATAAACATTAGCAACGCCATCAGCGACTGAGATGACTTTACCGGTCTCTTCTACATCAACACTTAAATCAAAATTTTCAATACGCTCTTTGATTATCGTGCTAATTTCGTCAGCTTTAATTTTTGCACTCACGCTTTCACTCCTTTTTAAATTGCTTTTAATATATATTCACTCATTTGACTTTTTAGTCTGTCGATAGAGAAATTTACCTCGACACCTAAATCATCTAACTCAACTTTTACACCGTTGTAATCACTCTTTGAGCCATCAAGCTTAATCTTAGAGTTAAATTTCTTAGAGAAATTCTCTTCCAAAGCTTTTATCTGCTCAGCACTTAGATCAAAATTTCCAATGACCTCGCCACGATATGTATTTTCAAGTAAAGATTGCTCTATCTTCATCTCGTTTAATATCGCTGGGATAAGCTCTAGTCTTTTGTTTGCACCAAGAAGCTTTATAAAATTTGCAAATTTAGCGTCTGAATTTTTTACTAGAGAAAGTATAAATTCTACCTTTTTTGCAGCTTTTAGAGTTGGCAAGCTTATAATGCTCTTAAATTTATCGCTTCCAAAAGCGGCAGCTAGCTCAACTAAATTTTCGATAAATGCGTTTAGCTCACCTGGCTTTGCATCGCTCAGGATCGCTTTAACATATTTTTTGGCTACTACTTCATTCATTAGCTAACCTTTTTAAGTATGATATTTACAAGCTCTTTTTGATCGACTTTTAGGCTATCACTTGAGAAAATGTCACTCAAAATTTCATTTACAACGCCTTTTGTCATCTTACGCTCTTCAAATTCTTTTTGCTCTTTGTAACCTTTTTCGATATTTGCGATATCGTTTTGAGCCTCTTTTTTGACCTTAGCGGCTAAATTTACAGCCTCTTTTTTCGCAGTTTCTATTAGAGCGTTTGCATTTTGCTTAGCCTCTTCTACACGCTTTAGAACGTCATCTTTTTTAGCTTTTGACTCACGAAGCTTCTCTTGGATGCTCTCAAGTTTATTTGCGATCCTATCGATCCTACTTTGATATAGAGCTTTTAGTGGCTTAGCAGCAAAATAGACCAAGATAGCAAAGAAAAGTAAGAAGTTTAGCGTTCTCTCGACTATGTCGTAGTTTGTTCCACCATGCTCGCTAGCGTATGCTAGAAATGGAAGTGCTAGAAAAAATAAAATTTTTATCTTCATAAATTTCCTTTAAATTTTAGAGAGCTTAGCGTTTAAAGCTGCTCTAAGCTCAGGTAGTTTAGCTGATAGATCTGCCTTTAGGCTATCTTTTTGAGAGCTTAAAGCGTTTAAAAACTCATTATAATCAGCCTCTAAACTACTTTTTACTGAATTTATCTCTTTTAAAGACTCTTCTTTTGCCAAATTTAAGGCTTCTTGTCTTATTTTGTTGGCCTCTGCTCTTGCGTTTTGTATGATCTCTTCGATCTCTTTTTCATGAACGCTTAAGTCGCTTGCATTTTTGCTAGTGCTCTCTTCGTCATTTTTTATAGAGGCATTTCTGTCATCTATAAATTTAAGCATTGGCTTGTATAGCAAAGGATTTAAAATGGCGATCAAGACAAAGAAAACGATAGCCGTTAAAAGCATCAATGGCACATCTATTTCTAACATCCACTCTCCTTATTTTGTTATTAAGTTTTATTTAATATTCAAATCAAAGTCTGATTTTACAATAAAATACTAAAAATAAAAATATAGCAGTTATTTCAACTAAGTTTACAGCAGAATCTCATGGGTATAAAAATAAAGCTAAAATGTTTGATAG
>NZ_CALACG010000258.1 GCF_937890585.1 uncultured Campylobacter sp. | reverse complement strand
CAAATAATGCGAGCTATTGAATATAATTTTAGGCGTTTGCTAGGTAATGGTTAAAATTTGAATATATAAAAAGGTAAATTGCAAGATAAACTTGCAATTTAACAGAAGAATTTTAAATAATTAGAGTTAGTCCATTTGGTGGCGAAGGTATGTTGGTGTGTCAAGCTGTGCGATATACTCATCACTGTTATATCCACCGCTTACTCTTCTTTTTAAAACGATATTTTTATTTAGAAGATCATTTTCAGGCTCTTGGGCTATTTTTTTTTCTTCGCTTTCTTTTTCTGCACCTTTAAAACCTGTTGCGATGATAGTAACTTCGACTTTATTGTCTTCTATGTTTTCATCAGTTGTTGTACCAAAGATCACATCAGCATCATCATCAGATGCCTCTTCAACCATCGACATCGCACTGTGTAGATCATCAAGTGAGCAGCTTGGGTGCATTTTAAAGTGAACTAAAACGCCAAGTGCTCCATTTATATTCATATTATCAAGTAGTGGAGACTGGATGGCATTTTTGATAGCTTCTTGAGCTGCGCCCTCGCCATAAGCCTCGCCAACACCCATCAAAGCGTGACCTCTATGGCTCATAACTGTTTTTACGTCAGCAAAGTCAAGGTTGATATCGCTCGTGCCAGAGTCAAGCACGATAGAACACATGCCATTTACAGCTCTTGCAAGCACTTCGTCAACCATTTTAAAGCTCTCTTTTATGCCTGATTTTTTATCTATGAGAGTTAAAAGTCTGTCGTTTGGTATGATAACGATCGAGTCGCTCTCTTTTCTAAGTTCGTTTAGACCGATATCTGCTAGCTTGCTGCGCTTTTTACCTTCAAATGAAAAAGGCATGGTTACAACAGCAACTGTTAGTGCACCTATCTCTTTTGCAGCTTGTGCAACTACCGGAGCAGCGCCAGTGCCTGTACCGCCACCAAGACCAGAAGCGATGAAAACAACGTCAGAAGTCTCAAGAGCACTCTTTATCTCTTCGTAGCTCTCTTGCGCAGCCTCTTTACCGACCTCTGGTCTCATGCCAGCGCCTAGACCTTTTGTCTTTTTCTCGCCTAGCTGAATTTTTGTATGAGCAGGAGAATTTTCAAGTGCTTTAGCATCTGTATTTGCTATCATCAAATCAATATCTAAATTTGGATTTTCTCTTATGATGTGGTTTATCATATTACCACCACCGCCACCTACGCCTACTACTTTTATCTTTGCACTATAAAGGCTTTTATTTTCCTCGATCGTGAAACTACGCATTATTTAAATTCTCCTTAAAATAGTTGTGTCAAGCTGTGCCAAAATTTCTTAAGAGCACTTGGTTTTTTATCTTGCTTGCTTATATCAGCGATATTTGCAAGCTCGTTTTTGTTGTTTGTTTGCTCTAAATTTATATCCATATTTACAAGCTCAATGCCCTCTTCAAAATCATCTTTTTCCTGTTTTTTTGCTTCAAATTTCTCTTTTTTCTCTTCTTCAAAAATGTTGAAATTTGTTTTTGGCTTTGATCTTAACTCACCTTTATATCTCATCTTTTTTTCTGAGTCTATCTCATAA
>NZ_CALACG010000257.1 GCF_937890585.1 uncultured Campylobacter sp. | reverse complement strand
GATAAAATGGCGCTCTTAAAGAAAGTGCCAAAGCAAATGCGATGCGCTGCGTTTGTCCAGAGCTTAGCTCAAAGTGGCGCTTATCTAAAAATTTCTCATCAAGTCCCACAAGAGCGAGTGCTTCGCTAGTTCGCTCCTCAAATTCGCTTAGTAAATTTCTACTTTTTAAGATGACTTTGAAATTTTCTCTCACACTTCTTTTTAAGAGGGCAGGCTCTGGCAGTAAGACTGAAATTTTACGCAGCATTTCAAGGCTTGGTTTATTTTCACCCCAGAGTGAAATTTCCCCACCATTTGGGCTTTGCAGGCGTGAGAGCACTCGTATGAGCGTGCTTTTGCCGCTGCCATTACTGCCCATTAGGGCGGTTATTTTTTTAGTATTTATATCAAGGCTTGGGATATTTAGGATCTCGCTTTTGCCGTAGTTTAGGTGTAAATTTCTTATCTTTATCAAAATTTGCTCCTATTTGTCTAGTTTTCTTAGCGCAAAGATCGCTAAATTTACTAAAAATGCGATAAATATCAAAACCATCGCAAGCGCTATACCCATGGCAAATTCGCCCTTGTTTGTTTCAAGCGAAACGGCTGTGGTGATCGTTCTGGTAAAGTATTTGATGTTGCCGCCTATCATCATCGCAACGCCCACTTCAGCGACGATCCTGCCGTAAGCAGTGGCGATAACTACCATGAGAGCGTAGCGTAGCTCATAAAGCACGCAAAAAACTAGCTTTGCCGGCGCGAGGCGTAAATTTAGGATAGTTAGATAGTGCTTTTTCTCCATATTTTCAACCACGCTTGCAGTAAGCGAGATGATGATAGGAAGGGCTAGTACAAACTGGCCTAGCATGACCGCTTTTAGCGTAAAGAGTAAATTTAAGCTGCCAAGCGGGCCATTTCTCGTGATAAATGCGTATAAAATAAGGCCGATCGCAACCGTTGGCATAGCAAGAGCCGTGTCACTTAGCAGGCGTAAAATTTTGCGGCCTCTAAAGTCGTAAAAACCAAGCGAAAAACCAAGTGGGAAGCCCGCGATAATGGCAAAGAGTATCGATATGCTTGATGTGTAAAGCGTGGCCTTGATAGCTGAGTATGTTTCAAGATTGCCGTTTAAAAGTAGATTAAAGGCTTCTGCAAAGCCGTGAAGTAAAAAATCCAAATATTATTCCTATTTTTTTATTCATATTATTTTAATATGCTATAATACCACATTTTCTAAAAAGGAGAAAAAATGAAAAAGATTATTTTAGGCTCACTAGCAGCCGCAGTTTTGGCGTTTGGCGCTGACAATGAACTAATCATGGCGACTACAACAAGTACAGATAACACTGGCTTGCTTGACGCGATCTACCCAGTTTATAAGGCTAAAACAGGCGTTGATGTAAAATGGACAGCTGTTGGTACAGGTGCAGCTCTAAAGCTTGGCGAAGACTGCAACGCTGACGTACTTTTCGTTCACTCACCAAAAGTTGAGAAAGAATTTGTAGAAAAAGGTTTTGGCTTAAAAAGAAATGCCGTAATGTACAATGACTTCGTCGTTATCGCTGACAAGTCTATCGCTGATAAATTTAAAGGTAAAGATATCAAACAAAGCTTTGAGCTTATCAAAAAAGATGGTATCAAATTCTTCTCACGTGGCGACAAATCAGGCACAGACAATAAAGAAAAAGGCATCTGGAAAAAGATCGCTGGCGAAGTCCCTGAAAAAGATAGCTGGTATATGCAAACAGGTCAAGGCATGCTAGCTACGATAAATGCTGCTGCTGAGCAAAAAGGCGTTACATTTACTGACCGCGGTACTTACATTAAATATGAAGCAAACCAAAAAGGTCATCCTGAGATGGTCATCATCAACGAGGGCGACAACGACCTTAAGAACTTCTACTCTCTAATCGCAGTAAATCCAAAACACTGCCCTAAAACTGACATCGAAAATGCAGAGAAATTTATAAAATGGGCTACAAGCGAAGAGGGTCAGAAATTTATAGGCGACTTCAAACTTCTTGACAAGCAACTTTTTACTCCAGACGCAAATACACGCAAGAACTAATACAACGGGCGAGCAATCGCCCTACAAAATTTCATATATAAAGATGTTTTTACAAATTTTTCTAAAAATTTAAAAAATAAATTTTTTAGCAATTTTTAAATTTAATCTATAAATTTAAGATAAACCTCCGTAAATTCAGCGTCAAAGTAATATGCAAATTTAGCATATTACTTAAAAGAAAATTAAAGTTAAATATTAATTTTAAAATTTATTTTATCTTATAAAGATTATAATAACGCGAAATCGTAAAATATTATTCGAAAGGAATACTAT
>NZ_CALACG010000256.1 GCF_937890585.1 uncultured Campylobacter sp. | reverse complement strand
CTATTTGATAGTTTAAATTTAAAAGCCTTGTAGGTAACCTACCCGCAAGGCTATAAATTTAAGCTTTTGGACCAGCTTTGGCGTACTCAACGCCCTCTTTTACATCTTCGTAACGTTTGAAATTTTCAACAAACATTTTAGCAAGCTTGTCGCGTGAAATATTGTACTCAGCTGGGTGTGTCCATGTATTTATAGGATTTAGCAGTTTTGTCTCGACACCATCGAGCTCTTTTGGTATAGCGAAGTTAAATTTATCAAAATTTTCAAATTCGCATTTTGTGATGCTGCCGTCTAAGATCGCATTTATGCAAGCACGCGTTGCTTTGATGCTCATACGCTTGCCAACGCCGTAAGCACCGCCGCTCCAGCCTGTATTTACAAGATAGACATTAACGCCGTGTTTATCGATCTTCTCACCAAGCAGTTTTGCATAGACGGTTGGGTGAAGTGGCATAAATGGCTCGCCAAAGCAAGCGCTAAAAGTAGCGACTGGCTCGGTGATACCGCGCTCTGTGCCAGCAACTTTTGCTGTGTAGCCACTTAAGAAATAATACATCGCCTGCTCTTTTGTTAGCTTTGCAACTGGAGGAAGCACGCCAAAAGCGTCAGCGCTTAAAAAGATGATATTTTTTGGATGGCCAGCACTTGAGCTTGGCTCGTAGTTGTCGATGTGATAGATCGGATAGCTCACGCGTGTGTTTTCAGTCTTTGAGCCATCTTTATAATCAACCACGCCGTTTTCGTCAGCCACGACATTTTCAAGTAGTGCATCACGCCTGATCGCTGCGTAAATTTCTGGCTCGCTGCTTGGATCAAGATTGATACATTTTGCATAGCAGCCACCCTCAAAGTTAAACACCCCATCATCGTCCCAGCCGTGCTCGTCATCGCCTATTAGTTTGCGTTTTGGATCGGTTGAAAGTGTCGTTTTACCAGTGCCAGATAGGCCGAAAAATAGCGCCGTATCGCCCTTCTCGCCTACGTTTGCAGAGCAGTGCATGCTTAGCTTGCCCTCAAGTGGCAACCAGTAGTTCATCATAGAAAAAATGCCCTTTTTCATCTCGCCGCCATACCATGTGCCACCGATCACTGCGACATTTTCCTCGACATTAAAGATGACAAAGACCTCTGAATGTAGCCCATCAGCCTTGTAGTCCTCGTTTTTTGTCTTGCAAGCGTTATATACTACAAAATCAGGCTCAAATTTAGCCAGCTCCGCTTCACTTGGGCGGATGAACATATTTTTTACAAAGTGCGCTTGCCACGCTACTTCGGTGACGAAGCGGACTGATTTTTGGCTCTTTTTGCTAGCTCCACAAAATGCATCTTGGATAAAAATTTCTTTACCACTTAGCTGCTCTTTTGCTTTTTTAAGAAGCTTGTCAAAAAGCTCCTTTGTGATAGGCTGATTTATCTTGCCCCAAGCGATGTATTTTTGGCTTGGATCTTGCTTGACAAAGTACTTATCTTTTGGGCTTCTGCCTGTAAAAATTCCAGTATCAACCATAAATGTGCCGTTACTTGAGACTCTGCCCTCATTGTTTGCCTTTTCAAGCTCAAAAAGCTCGTCGTAGCTTAGATTATGATTTATCTTTTTGATCTCTTTTAGACCTAGCTCGTCTAGCTTATTTATCATGTTGTTTCCTTTTAAATTTTCGTTTCTTTATAAATTCTGACCTAAAAGTCATCAAAATGTTAATCAAATTTCGCTTAACACTATCTTTTTAAAGGGCTAAATTTACTTAAATTTAGCCACCACTTGATTGTTCGCGACGCTTTGGCCTTTCTCTACCTCAACTGAGGCTATGACGCCGTCTTTTGGGGCTTTGACCTCTATCTCCATCTTCATCGCCTCAAGCACGACTACGGCCTGACCTTTTTTGACGCTATCTCCTGCGCTAACTAAAATTTTATGCACAGCGCCTGGCAAATTTGCAACGATGTCGTTCTCAGTCGCAGCTACCGAGCTCTTTTTAGTGCCCTTTGCGCTTTTGTTTTCAACTTCGGTGATTGATTTTACCTGTATGCTATCGTTAAAGCCCTCGCTTACCTCGACGTTGTAGCGGCTGCCATTTACGACTACGCTATATCTGCCGCTTTGAGCCTGTTTGCCCTCGTTTGCTTTGGCTTTTGGGTCGATCTTTCTAACATTTACTTTCGCCTCGCCTTTTAAAAATGCGATGCCCTTTTCTTTACAAGCTGCAGCGATAAAGACGTTTTCTTCAGTAACTTTGATCTTATTTTGTTTTAAAATTTCTTTAACGTGTGCAAGCGACTTGGTCTCATCTTTATCGGCTATATCAACTGCATGTTTTGTAGTTGGGTTTAAGCCTAGTTGCTCACTAGCAAGCTTAATGATCTCTTTATCAGGCGTAACTGGGGTCTTGCCAAAGTAGCCAAGCACCATTTTGCCGTATCCCTCAGCGATCTTTTTCCACTTGCCAAACATTACATTATTAAATGCTTGTTGGAAGTAAAACTGACTAACAGGGGTCACTGAGGTGCCATATCCGCCCTTTTGCACCACTTCGCGCATCGCAAGGATGACCTCTGGAAATTTATCTAAGATGTTGTTATCTCTCATCATCTGGGTATTTGCAGTGAGCGCGCCACCTGGCATAGGTGAAAATGGTATGAGAGGGCTTACCTGCACAGCTTCAGGCGGCAAGAAGTATTCTTTTAAACAATCATTCAAAACGCTCTCGTATTTTAAAACTTTTTCGACGTCAAGTCCGCCAAGATCGTAGTTTTTGCCTTTTACTGCGTGAAGCATGGTTAGGATATCTGGCTGACTTGTGCCGCCACTTACTGGGCTTGCAGCTAGATCTATACCATCGACACCAGCTTCAAGCGCTGCAAGATAGCAAGCGACACTTACGCCTGCGGTTTCATGCGTGTGGAGTCTGATATGAGTTTTTTCAGGAAGAAGTTTTCTAGCCATTTTTATGGTCTCATAGACCTTTTGTGGGCTACTTGTACCACTTGCGTCTTTAAAGCAAACGCTGTGATACGGGATATCTGCGTCTAAAATTTCTCTTAAAATTTTCTCATAAAATTTAACATCATGCGCTCCGACACAGCCACTTGGCAGGTCCATCATAGTGACGACTACTTCGTGTTTTAGGCCGTGATGAGCGATCCTCTCGCCTGAATATTTTAAATTTTCAACATCATTTAATGCGTCAAAATTTCTAATAGTAGTTGTTCCGTGTTTTTTAAAAAGTTTTGCGTGAAGGTCGATAAGCTCGCGGCTACCAGTGTCAAGGGTGACGGTATTTACGCCTCGGCTGAGAGTTTGAAGATTTGCTTTTGGGCCTACGATACTTCTAAATTTATCCATCATGGCAAAAGCGTCTTCGTTTAGGTAAAAATAAAGGCTTTGAAATCTAGCCCCACCGCCAAATTCAAAATGCTCTATGCCAGCTTCCTTTGCTGCTTCAAGCGCGGGCAAAAAGTCGTTCATAAGCACTCTAGCGCCATAAACCGACTGAAAGCCATCTCTAAAGGTTGTATCCATAACATCGATAAATTTCTTTGCCATTGCTCACCTCTTTAAATTTATAAATTTGCTTTAAAAGCGGTCATAAAAAATGGCTAAGTTGGGCAGAAACTCAAATTAGCCATTTTGCTTATTTTGGTATTTTACAACCAAAAACTTTTATATCATTTAAAAAGTGAGAGTATGTAGTTAAATAATCCGCCGTGGCTCGCATCGATCATCGGTTTTAGCTCCATTAAAAAGTAGCAAAAGAAGATGAGTACCACTATCTGGATGATGATGTATGGGATGACGCCTTTATAAATAGCAGTCGTTTTTATCTCAGCAGGCGCAACTGATCTTAGGAAAAATAGGCTAAATCCAAATGGCGGCGTCAAAAATGAAGTTTGTAAATTCATAGCCACAATGATCGCTAGATAGACTGGATTTATGCCTAGTTTCGCGGCGATCGGCACCAAGATAGGAAGCACGATATATGAAATTTCAACAAAGTCGATGAAAAATCCTAGTACAAAGATGACGACCATACTAAAGATGATAAAGCCCCACTTCTCGCCTGGTAAATTTGTCATGAAATTTTCAACTATCTCGTCGCCACCAGTGTAGCTAAACACCATAGAAAAGGCAGTTGCACCAACAAGTATGGCAAAGACTAGAGCTGTCGTTTTTACGCTCTCTTCCAAGGCCTCTTTTATCATTGAAAACGAAAAAGTCTTATAAAACATAGCAAGGATGATAGCACCCACACAGCCAAAAGCTGAGCTTTCAGTAGGCGTTGCGATACCTGCAAAGATAGAGCCTAGCACGCAGATAACTAGCAAAAGTGGCGGGAAGATAGCCACAAGCGCTCTTATCACCTGTCTAAATTTACTAACTCCGCTCTCATCTTTTACCACAGGAGCGATCTCTGGCTTTAGATAAGCAACGATCAAGATATAGACGATATAGGCGCCAACTAACGTTAGACCTGGTAAAAACGCCTGGTGAAATAGCTCGCCAACTGGCACTGAAAAGATATCGCCCAAGATGATGAGAACGATAGATGGTGGGATGATCTGCCCAAGAGTACCAGCAGCGCATATAGTGCCGCACCCTAGAGCTTGGTCGTATTTGTACTTTAGCATAACTGGTAGGCTTATAACTCCCATAGCAACAACGCTAGCGCCAACCACACCAGTTGAAGCAGCCAAAAGTGCGCCAACCAAGATAGTGCTTATCGCGATACCGCCACGAATTTCACCAAATAGCATACCCATGCTCTCAAGTAGCCTCTCAGCTAGTTTTGACTTTTGAAGTACGACACCCATAAATACAAAAAGCGGAACGGCTATGAAAATTCTACTCTCCATGATAGAGAAAATTCTATATGGCATGAAGTTAAACATATCTCTAAAAACTTCGATACTGCCAATTAGGCCGTTGCCATCGCTAAAACCCTCGATCAAACTACCAACCATGCCAAATATCATCGCAACCGCACCAAAGGTAAATGCCACTGGAAAGCCAATGCCAAGCATCAATAGCGCGGCTATAAACATTATTAATCCCGCCATATTTTCTCCTTACTAGCTTTCTTATAGCGATTTAAATTTCTTATAAAAAAGCCAATCGCAAAAAATATAAGGACATAAAATGAAAAAGGGATAAGGGCCTTTATGATCCACCTATGCGTAAGACCGCCCGAGTCTGCGCTCGCTTCAGAGCTAGTGTAGGCGTCTGCGACAAACTCAAACGATAAATTTGAAACCAAAAGCGCAAATGGTATGACAAAAAACACAGTGCCCAGCATATTTACAAGGGCTTTGTTTTTTGGTGAAAATTTAGCGTAAAAGATATCAACTCTAACGTGCGAGTCCTCTTTTAGCGCATAGCTCATACCAAGCAGAAATATCACGGCAAAAAAGTGCCACTCAAGCTCTTGAAATGCGACGTTGCCGTAAGAGAAAAAGTATCTTGCCACGACGTTAAAAAAGACATCTGCTATCATCAAAGCCATGACAAACATACAAATATAGCCGACTATATCGCCGGCCCTATCAAAAAACCTCTCAAACTTATCCATTAAAAACCTTTAATAGCTCATTTACCATGATGATAAGCACGCAAACTGGCGCCACATATCTTAGTAAAAAGTACCACGCATTAAATACAAAATCACTCATATATGGGCTAAATAGCACATAAAGCGCATCTCTTTTCATAAAATATCCAACAAATATCGCGCCGCCGATACCACTAATAGGTAGCAAGATATTTGAAGCGGTAAAGTCAAGGAAGTCAAAGAAATTCTTACCAAAGAGCGTAAATTTATCGCCAACGTTTTCTATATTTGATAAAAGACATAAAAATCCTAAAATAAATATCCCAGCACAAACTATGCAAAGCGCTTTTTTTCTACTCATGCCATACTCTCTGATCAAGAAAAATACAAATGGCTCGACGATAGAGATGGCTGAAGTGATACCAGCAAAGATGAGCGCAGCAAAAAATGCCACCGCTAAAATTTGACCGATCGCGCCAAGCTTTGCAAAGAGCGTTGGAAGCGAGATAAAGACAAGGCCCGGTCCTTGAGACGGAGTAGCGCCAAATTCAAATATAAATGTGAAGATAACAAGGCCCATCATAATGGCTAAGATGATATTTATAAAGACGATACTTAGCGTTGAGGTGGCTAAATTTGTATCATCACTTAGGCTAGCTGAATAAGTAATGATCGCTGCCATGCCAAGAGATAGCGTCCAAAATGCAAGGCCAAGAGCCAGCAAGAGTGAGTTAAATGAAATTTTACTAAAGTCTGGGATCAGCAAAAACTCGGCTGATTTTACAAAGCCACTCATCGTCATAGAGTAAACAAGCATGATCAAAACCATGATAAATAAACTTGGCATCATCCAAACATTTAGCTTCTCTATGCCGCTTTTTACGCCTTTTGATAGGATGAAAAAGCAGGCCGCAAATGCTATAACAAAGTAAAGTGTCTGCTCGCCAAGGCCGTGTGTGAGCAGCTCGTTAAATATCGCCTTTGAGCTATCTATATCGCCTGGAAGACCGCTAAATGAGAGCGTGAAATACTTAAAGACCCAACCGATGATCACGATGTAGTATGATGAGATGATAGCCGCTGTTACCATGGCTAAAATTCCCACGATCTGCCACAAATTTTTATTTTTTGGTGCGAGCTTTCTAAAGGCATTTACGCTGTCGCTCTCGCTAAGCTTGCCGATACTAAGCTCCGCCATAAAGATAGGCACGCCGACTAGAAAAGTTATCAAAAGATATAGGATAATAAACGCCGAGCCGCCGTTTTCACCAACCATGTATGGAAATTTCCACGCATTACCAAGTCCGACCGCCGACCCTGCGACTGCCAAAACATAGCCTATTTTAGAAAATTGTTCTTTTGCCATATTATGAGATCTCCCTTATTAACACCACCAGAACTAAAAGTGGAGCCACAAATCTAATTAAAAAATACCAAATTTTAAATACAACCTTGCCCATATAAGGCACAAATAGCTCTTTTAAAAGCTCAAATTTCATAAAGTAGCCAACAAAGATAGCAAACAAGATGCCACCAAGTGGGAGCATGATGTTTGAGCTGAGATAATCAAGCAGGTCGAAAAAGCTCTTACCAAAAAATGTAAGCACATCTTTAAATTCGCTTGTGCCACTTAACGCACATGAAATTCCTAAGATATAAACCACGCAAGCAACGATAAAGATCGATTTATTTCTACTAAATTTTAGGC
>NZ_CALACG010000255.1 GCF_937890585.1 uncultured Campylobacter sp. | reverse complement strand
ACTAAAATTTGGCTTCGCTTACCGCTTAGCTCAAATTTTAGAGCCGAAATTACTCATTCATGAAATTTTAAAATTTTGTCCGAGTTTCTTCACTATATAAATTCTCCCCATCCGCCTTGTAGTCTATATTTTTCTCAAATTCTCTCAAACGCTTATTAACCGACCTTAGCTCCGTTATCGTCGTCCAGTTGTTGATAAAGACGCTAAAGCTCTCTCTGACCTGAGAGAAGGCATTGCTAGCTTGTACAAGGACGCCAAGTGTGATAAAGCCGCTAAATAGGCCATTCCCCATGATGATATAAGGCACGATGACTAAAATTTGCGAAAACGAGATGAGCCAAAGATTAAAGTAGCCGTAGTGCAAAAAGAGCTTGTAATAGTTTAGCTTTAGCCCAGTAAAAAGCTCCAGCATGATGTTTGGTTGGCAAAATTTGACCTTGTCGTCCTCGCCGTAAACTAGCTCTTTTCTAAAGGCCGCCTCTGCTTTTTGGTTGTTATACTCAAGATGTGGTAGCTTTATGCCTACAAACCACGATACGATGAGGCCTCCGATGCTAATTAACAGCGCGATATAAACTAGCGAGCCATTGATATCTTTTATGTAAGGCAGGCTCACGCTTTTGCTTAGCTCCCAAAGCACCGGTATAAAGGCGATGAGTGTCATAAATGCCTTTAAAACCTGCACACCAAGGCTCTCCATGATCTTAGCAAAGCGGTAGATGTCCTCTTGGATACGCTGCGAGCTGCCCTCGATATCGCTGTGGCAGTTTCGCCAAAATTTGAGGTATTTAAAGGTCATCGCCTCCCTCCAGCGAAAGACCCAGTGGCTAGCAAAGAACGATATCACCGTGCTAGCTACGACATAAGGCATAACAAGCTTTATGAAATTTAATATCTCTCGCCAAAACTCATCTACGCTGTGCTCTTTCGAGTTTTGCATGATGTCATAGAAATTTTTATACCACCCATTGATACGGACGTTTAGATGCGTTTGATAAACAAGTAGCAAGATGATAAATAGCGCTCCGCCGTAAGCCCAAAGCGCCCATTTTTTGTCTTTGAAAAATGATGAAAACATAAAGTGCCTTTTGTAAATTTTGGCAATTATAGCAGGCAAGGTTTAAGCATTTATATAAAATTTAAACCCAAACTATATCATTTTGCAAATTTTAACATAAAGGAAAATGATGAAGAAATTTGCATTTTTAGCTCTTAGCCTTTGTGCGACCTTGGCGCTTGGGGCTGACATGAAGGTCTATAAAAGCCCAACTTGTGGCTGCTGCGACAAATGGGGCAAGGCGATGGAGCAGGCTGGTTTTAGCGAGGATACGACCAAGGTTGATGATATGGTCAAGGTAAAAAAGCAGTTTAACGTCCCGCTTGAGCTCTCTAGCTGCCACACAGCTATCGTTGATGGCTACGTTATCGAGGGTCACGTGCCAGCTGATGAGGTCAAGCGCCTCTTGGAGCTTAAACCAAAGGATGTCGTTGGTATCGCAGTGCCTGGCATGCCTATGGAGAGTCAGGGCATGGAGCAGGGCGGCACGGCCGAGCAGTATGACGTTATATTATTTAAAAAAGATGGCTCGCAAGAAATTTTTGCCACCTACATAGGCACTAAAAAGCTAAAATAAATTTAGCCCAAAAGGGAATTTAGAAGGAAATTCCCTTGCTAATAGCGATGATGCAGAGCAAAAAGGCTATTGGCACATAGATAAATTTACCCACAAAATACCAAAATGAGCCGTAAGTTTTATTTGCTCCTGAATTTACCTCGTCTAAAATTTCTTCTTTTTTAATGATCCAAAACCAAGATATTGCACCGATGACTGCGCCGATTGGGATGATGTAGATAGAGACAAAGTCCATCCAAGGTCCCCAGCTACTAATAGGCTCCATAAACGCTCCAAAGCCAAAGCAGACCACACAAAGCAGCGCAAGCACCCAAAATCTGCTAAGGCGCGGGAATTTATGCATAAGCGACTCAGCCACGACCTCAAACATATTTTGTAGCGATGTGATACCGCCAAAGATGACCGCGGTAAATAGTATGATTGCAAAAATTTGACCGCCGATCATATTTTGTAAAATTTTAGGAAGCGTTACGAAAAGTAGCTTTGGTCCGCCAGCTGGATCCATAGCGTAGGCAAAGACCGCTGGGATCATAACAAGCGCCGCCACAAGGGCTGCAAGCGTGTCAAAAAATGCCGTAGTTTTGGCGCTTTCTACGATGTCTTCATCCTTTGAAAGATATGCTCCATAAACTATCATGCCTGATCCCGTGATAGAGAGCGAGAAAAAGGCTTGACCCATCGCAGTGACCCATACCATCGGATCTTCAAGCTTGCTAAAGTCAGGGATAAATAGAAATTTATACCCCTCAAATGCGTTTGGTAGCATCGCAACATTTATAGCCAAAATGGCAAATAACACGAAAAATAGTGGCATCATGATTTTATTAGTCTTTTCGATGCTTTTTGCTCCAAAAAATAGCGTAAGAAGCGTGCCAATAATGACTATGAAGTGATATGGTAGGACTGAGTACTCATGAAGCGCAAATGAGTTAAACCAAACATTTGTATCAACGCTCATAAATGAGCCAGTAAGCGCCTGAGTAAGGGCCTTTAGCACATAAGCGATGATGACAGCGTAGCCGATGGCTATGCAAAGTGAGCCAGCAAGTGGAAGCCAACCGATGATACTTCCGATGACGCCTAAATTTCTACTTTGCCAAGCAAATTTATATGATCCTAGCGTGCCAGTCTTTGCTCGTCTGCCGATCGCATACTCAGCGCTTAAGCCAACGTAAGAAAAAAGCGCCACAAAAAAGATGTAGATGAGTAAAAATGCTCCACCACCATTTGTGCCAAGCTTGTAAGGAAAGCCCCAAACATTTGCCATACCAACGGCTGAACCAACTGAGGCTAGTATAAACGCCCAGCGTGATGAAAAATTCTTTTTGCTCATTGTAAAATCCATAAATTTAGTGATGAAAATAATGTTACCAAAATATGATTTAAGAACTTTTTATAAATCTTAAATTTAAGAAACGTTGTTACTTTTGGGCGTGGCTAATTTGACCGCTAAATATAAATTCGCTATAATCAGCCAAAATTTTTAACTCTTAAGGATCATAATTGTACCCCAGTAGCGATAACTCGCTTTTAATGGTAATACTTGCCATTATATTCATTTTACTAAACGCATTTTTTGTTTTGTCGGAATTTTCCCTTGTCAAGGTTCGCAAGTCTAGACTTGAAGAGCTTATCAAAGAGAAAAAGCCAAATGCCCAGCTTGCCTTTGAGATGTCAAACAAGCTTGATACCTATCTTAGCGCCACTCAGCTTGGCATCACGCTAAGCTCACTTGCCCTTGGTTGGATCGGTGAGCCAGCAGTCGCAAGGCTCATAGAAGCCCCACTTAAAAATGTTTTTAATCTTAGCGATATCTTAGTTCATACAGTCGGCTTTGCGATCGCATTTACGCTTATCACGCTACTTCACGTCGTTATGGGCGAGCTTGTGCCAAAGTCAGTCGCCATAGCCAAATCAGAATCAGCAGTGCTTAAAATCGCCCGTCCGCTTCACTTTTTCTGGATACTATTTTCGCCTATCATAAAGCTTTTTGACATCCTAGCTACATCTGGACTTAAAATTTTAGGCATCCAGCCAGCAAAAGAGAATGAGCTAGCACACTCTGAAGAGGAGATCAAGATCATTGTTGGCGAGAGTTTAAAAGGCGGTGTGCTTGATAGTTTTGAGACTGAGCTTATCAAAAATGCAGTTGATTTTAGTGACACGGTCGCAAAAGAGATCATGACGCCAAGACGCGACATGATCTGCATAAATAAACAAAAGAGCTTTGAAGAGAATTTACAAGTAGTTTTTGAGTCAAAATATACTCGCTATCCTTATATAGACGGCTCAAAAGATATCATTTTAGGCATGATACACATTAGAGATATCTTGCAGCTACACTTTAGTGAGGAAAAAGAGAAGAGCTTTGATGCGATCGTGCGTAAATTTGTCATCGTGCCTGAGAGCCTTTCTATATCAAAAGTGCTTGTGATGATGAATAAAGAGCAAATTTCAGCAGCACTTGTCGTCGATGAGTATGGCGGCACGGCTGGACTTCTTACGATGGAAGATATCATGGAGGAGGTGCTTGGCGACTTTAACGACGAGCACGATGAGGTCGATCAGCACTATAAAAAGATAAATGAAAATATCTATGAATTTCAAGGCAGATACGACTTAGAGAGCGTTGAAGAGCTTCTTGGTATAAGCTTTGATGAAGAGACCGATCAAGTAACGATCGGCGGATATGTTTTTAATCTCATCGGTCGTTTGCCAGTAGTTGGGGACAAGATCGAGGATGAAAACTGCTACTACGAGGTGAGAAAGATGGATGGAGCTAGCATCTCACGCGTAAAAGTTAGAAAAAAGATAAAAGAAGAAGAGGAGCCTGCTCAGGCTTAGTTTATAAATTTAATGGCTTTTTTGGCCATTAAATTTAACCTCGCAAAATCATAAAAAATAGAGCAAATTTAAGTGGCGTTGCACTTTTAAAGGCTATAAGCCCTTAAATTTAACTTTTAAAACCACAAAATTTAAAGCGACCCACCTTTTTAAATAGCTCTCTAAAAACATCACCACCGCTTTTTTCGTAAATTTGGTTATAAATTTTAAAAATGGCTTGCGAGTTTTAAAATTTATCATCTGCTTGCAGAAGTAGCCATTTGAGCGATCTTATTTGTGATATTTAAATTTACTAAAGCTAGTTAGCCTTGGCGGGGAGATATGATGTCATGAAATTTCGTCATAAATTTCTCTATAACGCTCATCTAGGCTGCAACAAGAGAGCTAAATTTCTTTTGTTGAACCTTAAACAACGCCTCTTAATAGCTCTTTTGTAGTCTAGTTTTTATCTTGATAAAAGCGTGCTAGATCTTTGCCGTGCTTTAATGCTAGCTCGTAGTAGAGCGTGTCTGGGTCCTCACCTATCATCTCATAGAGCTTTTTACGAAGCTCTGGTAAAAGGCGAAGATCGCTATAATCTATCCTCTCTTTATATGCTGGCAAGCCTTGTAAAAGCAGGGCATTTGAGTAGTTTATGCCGCCAGTTTTGCTGCCAGTAATGTTAAATTCATTCTCATATTGCGTGCGAGTTAAGCCAGTTGGTATGCTAAGCTCTCCTCGTTGTAGGCAAATTTTATCATTGCTACTTACGATATACTCTGGGAATTCTAACTCTTGGTAGTTGATATCTTCGTGATCATAATACACCCACTTTATGCCGTCTTCATTTTTGCGGTTGAAACTGCTTTTGTAGATGAAGCTACCTGGGATTATAAATTCACGGCTTTTTAGCACCGGCGTATCTGCTATATCTTTATAAACAGCAACCAAGTAGCAGTCACTAAAAAAATCGAGCGGCCAAAGAAGGCCCTCATTTACTCGCTTTACAAGGCGGTTTTTAATATCAACTAAGATTTTGCCAAAGAAATATCTCTTGTAGTAGTCATTATAGACATAAAATATGTCGCCCTCTTTGAGTTTTGTCTTATCTGGCATTTTATAAATTTAGCTCTTCCAGATATTTTTATTTAGCTCCAAATCATGCATGATCTGCGAGAAGTCACTGATGCTAGAGATGTAGTTTTGCACGCTCTCGTTGCTGTTTATCGGCTTTTTAAGATCAGGTTCAAAGCTATCCTTTCTAAGATCGATCGCGATGAAAATTTCATTTTTTAAAAATGACGCTAAAGAGCAGACTGTGAGCATCGAGACGCTTTGCTGTAACGGCGATCTACCAACCAATCTAAAACTAGGCGAGATAAATAAAATCCAAAATCACCAAGGCATAGTAACCAAAAATTTAACCATCCCAACTAGCGTAAAACGTGTAAATGTAGATGGAAATTTACTCTGGAGGCTAGTTAGTATCTTGTCATTTAGCTA
>NZ_CALACG010000254.1 GCF_937890585.1 uncultured Campylobacter sp. | reverse complement strand
ACTTTTAAAAAGAAGCTTGCACTTTGATAAAAACAAGATAAATATAAATGATCCGATGCGTTTGTTGCCGTCGCTAAAAGGGTGATCTTTGATGATATAGTAGATCAAATTTGCCGCTTTTTCTTGTGGGCTTGCCAAAAGATCACGTCCGCCAAATGTCTGATAGATATTTTTTATTATCCCTTCAAATTCATCTGCCTTTTGAATACCAAAGATATTTGACGCCTCACCCTTGTTTATAAGCTCTCTTTTTAGCTCATCTACTGCCATTAGTGCTTCGTCATATCCAAGGATAAAATTTTCGCCCACATCGCTTTTGCAGGGTCCAAGTGAGCCATCATCAAATTTTTGCAGTAGCGACCAGCTCTTTTTGTAGTATCTAATAAGCTCTAGCGTCTCTTTATCATTGCTACTCATAGCGCCTCTTAGATTAGAAATTTATCTCTTTTAGATACTCGCTGACATCTTTTTTGACCTCGTCAGCTAGCTCTTTTGGTTCAAGCACCTTTATGAATGGCAGGTAGTAGTATATGAGCGGCTTTATCTCCATTATGTGCGTAAATTCTATCTCTATCTCGACTGAGCCGTCGCTATCTTGACCAGTTATACGCTGCTTTGCGTGTGGTTTTCGCTCAAAGTATTTCGCCACTTCTGGCGCTAGTAGTAGTCTTGCTATTTTTGGGGCTTCTAAATTTGCCCATGCTGAGTTCATCGCCTTTACACGCTCATCTAGCTCACTACTTAGCTCAAATTTATCCCCACTATGCTTTATATCTTTTATGCTCTTTAGGTGAAATTTTTTAAATTTATCACCCTTGTTGCTATCAAGCAAGAGCAGATACCAAAATCCCTCAAAAAGTGCTAGCTTTAGAGGCTTTACAAGAAACTCAAAGCCGTTATACGTGCATGTTATCTCCGCTTTTTCTCTTATAGCATCCTCAAGCGTTTGAAAATTTACAAGGTCATCCTCGCTTAGCTTTTCGTTGTTTATGTTTGTCAGTATCGGGTGGTTTAGCTGCTGAGAAATTTGCTCTAAAAGCACGTGAGCCTTGCTGTAAAAATTTGATCCCATGTTTTTTGCCATGTTATCAAGGATGTTTAGCACCACCCTATCATCGCCGTCTAGTCCGTCGCTCGCGTCCTCGTCGTTTAGGCTCCAGTAGTGCCCCTTTTTGACGGCACCATACTCTCTTAGCGTGTCGTAAAGGTCGCGCTGGATGGTCTTTGAGGTCACTCCAAGCATAGCTGTTAGCTCTTTTATCGTGTGCGGTCTCTCTCTTAGCTTTAGGGCTATAAAATTTATACGTTCAAATTTGCTGTTTTCTTGTTTGGTTATGATGGGTTTCATTTGACCTCCTAGTTTGGGGATTATATCCAAATTAGGACTAGAAGATGTCTTTTCTAGCATAATATCTGCCTAAGGCCATCTAGCGCGCCACATTTTAGACTTATGCCTATATACTGCGAGATGTAGTTATCTCGTGGGTTTATACGGATAAGAGTTGCTTTTTTGGAGCGTTTAACGAATTTCTCACCAAAATTTCTAATTGTCGGCACCGCAAGCCCAGCGCCTAGCTCTATGAGCACAAAGCGGCTATCTTTGTTTTGCTCAAGCCACGCTTCATATCTTTTATACTGCTCGTTTATGCGCCTTGTATTTACCATCCAGTCGTAAAACATCACGATATTTGGGCGGCTCACGCAGCCACACTCTGGGCAAACTGGCATATCTAAAGCGATAAATTTCTCTTCATTTATTTTGACGTCGCTACAAGTCTGCCATATAGCGCCATCACGCTTGTGG
>NZ_CALACG010000253.1 GCF_937890585.1 uncultured Campylobacter sp. | reverse complement strand
GTAATGATGAGCGTATATTTTCCGCTTAAAATCCCATTTAACACCGCAATCTCGGTATGCGAATAATTATGAAAAAACAGCGCCCGAGAAAACATCATATCATCAATAATCGTCGAAATATTAAATGTCGCCGTTCCAATCACAATAGGAATACTGGTCATTAAAATCGTCCGCCAAAGCCCCGGCAGCTCCCCTACCGTAAGCGAGCTTTGCGTCCTGACCGACTTCGGCATCCGGCTCCGATAAGCCCCATACAAAAACAGCAAAAAGAAAAGCCAAAACAAGAGCCAAAAGCTGAAGCTAAAAACGAGGCAAAAGAGCAAAAAGAGAAACCAAAAAAGGCTAAAAAACCAAAGAAAAATTTACCCGCAAAGCTAAATGGCAACGAGCAGTGGCAACAAGATATCGCAAGCGCGATGGAGGCAAACAAAGCCACTCACGAGCTAAGACTTGAGCCACTAAAATATCTAAACTCAAGCGAACATAAAATTCGCATAACTCCACTTGGCGGTCTTGGCGAGATCGGCGGCAATATGACTGTCTTTGAAACAGAAACTAGCGCCATCATCGTTGATATCGGCATGAGCTTTCCAAGCGAGAGCATGCACGGCGTGGATATCCTCATCCCAGACTTCGACTACGTTCGCAAGATAAAAGATAAGATAAAAGGCGTCATCATCACTCACGCACACGAGGATCACATCGGCGCGGTGCCTTATTTTTACAAAGAGTTTAAATTTCCTATCTACGCCACACCGCTTCCACTTGGCATGATAAATAATAAATTTGAAGAGCACGGACTAAAACAAGAGCGCTCGCTCTTTAGATCAGTCGAAAAAAGAAAACCATATCTCATAGGTGACTTTGAGGTCGAGTGGATACATATAACCCACTCTATCATCGACGCCTCCGCACTTGCGATCACGACAAAGGCAGGCACGATCATCCACACAGGCGACTTTAAAATCGACCACACGCCGATAGATGGCTACCCAACAGACCTTGGCAGACTAGCGTATTATGGCGAGCGTGGTGTGCTTTGTCTATTAAGCGATAGCACAAACAGCTATAAAGAGGGCTTTACAAAGAGCGAAAGTAGCGTTGGCAAGACCTTTGACGCGATATTTTCAAAGGCAAAAGGCCGCGTCATAATGAGCACATTTAGTTCAAACATCCACCGCGTCTATCAAGCGATCGAGTGGGGCTTAAAATACAACCGCAAAGTCTGTGTCATCGGCAGATCAATGGAGAGAAATTTATACACTGCTATGGAGCTTGGCTACATCAAGCTTGATAAGAAAATTTTTATTGATGCAAACGAGGTTGGCAAATTTAAAGATGACGAGGTGCTTATCGTCACTACTGGCTCTCAGGGCGAGACTATGAGTGCGCTTTACCGCATGGCGACAGACGAGCACAAATATATAAAGATAAAGCCGACCGATCAGATCATAATCAGCTCAAAAGCGATCCCAGGCAACGAAAACAGCGTCTCAACGGTGCTAAATTTCTTACTAAAATCAGGCGCGAGCGTCGCTTACCAAGACTTTAGCGAGATCCACGTCAGCGGTCACGCAGCGCAAGAAGAGCAAAAGCTAATGCTTCGCCTGATAAAGCCAAAATTTTTCTTGCCAGTGCATGGCGAGTACAACCACATCGCAAAGCACAAAGAGACGGCCATTAGCTGTGGTGTGGATGAGAGAAATATCTATCTAATGAGCGACGGCGATCAGATGGAGGTTTGTCAAAAGTACCTAAAACGTGTAAAAACTGTAAAAACTGGCAAAGTCTTCATAGATAATCAAATAAATAAACAAATCGCAGACGACGTCGTCATCGACAGACAAAACCTCGCTGAAGCAGGGGTCGTCATGATAATCGCTCAAATTTCACGTCACGGTGCAAAACTCATCAACAAACCTCGCGTCATCAGCTACGGCCTTGTGGGCGACAAGCAAGACGCCGAGTTTAGAAAAGAGATGGAGGGCGTGCTAGAGCAGTACCTAAGCAACGTCAAAGAGGAGCTTTTGAAAGATAGCAGACTACTCGAGTCACAAGTGCGCCAAGTGATCAGAAAGCACATCTTTAGAAAGGTCAAAAAGTACCCAACTATAGTGCCGATCATCTATCTAATGTAAGGGAAATTTATGCAAACAATGAACCAAATCGCCGCTGAAGTCTTAGAGATAGAAGCAAACGAGCTTTTAAGACACGCTAAAAGCGTAGAGATAGAAGATGCTGTAAATTTGATATATAACGCAAAGGGCAAGGTCATAGTCACAGGTGTAGGCAAGAGCGGTCATGTGGGAGCAAAGATCGCTGCCACGCTTGCAAGCACTGGTACGCCAAGCTTTTTCTTACACCCAACAGAGGCCATGCATGGAGATCTAGGCATGATAGAAAAGGACGATGTTTTGTTAGCCATTAGCTTTAGTGGCGAGAGCGATGAGCTTGTCAAAATTTTGCCTCATGTAAAGCGCTTTGGCGTAAAAATAGTCGCCATGGCAAGAAGCAAGACAAGCTCGCTTGGTAAATTTAGCGACGCTTTTATAGATATAAATGTAGAGAAAGAGGCGTGCCCACTAAATGCCGCCCCAACAGCATCAACCACGTTAACGTTAGCTCTTGGCGATGCGTTAGCTGTTTGTTTGATGCAAAAGCGAGGATTTAAAAAAGAGGACTTTGCAAATTTTCATCCTGGTGGTAGCCTTGGCAAGAGGCTATTTTTAAAGGTCAAAGACGTGATGAGAAGCGAAAATTTACCGATAGTCCGCTGGGATGCAACCCTAAAAAGTGCGATC
>NZ_CALACG010000252.1 GCF_937890585.1 uncultured Campylobacter sp. | reverse complement strand
CTAATCTGAGCCACTTTTACCAAAGAACAAAGATAAATTTTACATATACAAAATTTCATATTTTCATAGTTTTATTTTTTTTAAAAGCTAAAATTTCTATAATTACGAAAAATTACAAAGGATTTAATATGCAATTTTTACCTTGGGCGGTAATTTTACTGCTAATTTATGTGATCTACTTCTTAATGATCCGCTATGAAAAAAAGATAGCGACGCTAAGTAAGATGATCGAGCAAAACAGTGATGGCATCAAAGAAAATAGAGACCTTATAGGTCAAAACAGATCACTAATCGAGAAAAATAAACACAACATTGAGAAAAACACCAAAGATATTACAACAAATGTTGAGAAAATAGATATCGATTTGGAAGATTAATTCTTCCAAAATTTCTCTTCTTTTTCCTTCCTTAATAAATTTTCATAACTTTGCATTCTTATATTTATAGGCTCTAAATTTATCCCATCTTTTTTTATCTTAAAATATTTCCCATCCATCAAGCAATACTCTGGCACGAGGTCATATCGCTTTGAAAGCGGTAGGACTCTAAAGCTTAGATTATCTAGTATCAAAGGCTCTTTTTGCAAATTTTTCCAAACAGCTAAAACCATATGGTATCTTTTTGTATTTTTTTCTTTAACGACTAGCAAACATTTTTGATTGTCTAAGCCAAGGTCTTTTAGGCTGTCTCGCTTTGATATCGCATACTCTTCACAGTCGCCACCACCACGTCTTAAAAACTCGCCTCTAGTGCTCCAAACATCAACATTTGTGTTGTAAAAATCATCGTATCTTGGCATTATTGTATTTAGGTATGAATTTACGAGTTCGAGCTTTCTCATAAAGCTCTCGTTTTGGGTCTTTTTCATAAAGTCAGCATAATGATTTAGGATATTTCTGCAAATTTGGTTTTTACATAAATTTATATTTTTTGGTGAAATTTCATAATTATCCGCAAAAAGCGAGGCGCAAAATGCCAAAAGAAGTAAAATTTTACGCATTTAACTGCTTCATCAAAAGCACAAGACCTATTCTATCTTTGACATTTAGCTTGCTGTAAATAGAAGTCGTATGTGCCTTTACGGTTCTTAGTGTGATGCCTGTTTTTTCAGAAATTTCGTTATTTGTAAGGCCTTGATAGATCAAATTTGCAACCTCTCTTTCGCGTGAGCTAAGCTCAGAAAGGTCGCTCTTTTTATCCTCTTTTTCACTTTCACTGCTGATATATGAACCAGTTAGCTCGCCTATCATAGCTTGGATAAACTCAGGATATAGCCAAACTTTGCCGTTAAGTATCGTCTCAAAAGCGTCTTCAAAGTGGGTTTTTCTCATGTGTGAGTTTGCGTAGCCCTTGACACCAAGTGCTAGCAGGTGTTTGCCTTCGCTAAATTTTGGTTCGTTTGCTAGGATGAGAAATTTGATATTTGGGAAATTTTCACGGATCGTTTTGATATTTTCATCAAGACTATCTTTAAATGCGTTTGTATCGATGCCAACGATATCGACCTCGTCATTTAAATTTGCAAAAAAATCTTTTTTGTTGTGGGCAAATTTTACATTTTCTTCTGGAAAATATCCCCGCCATAAATTATTTAGTGATCCATTTTGTGTAAAAAAAACAACATTCATCCCCAAATTTCCTTATATCACAGGCATGTTTGTTCGTAAATTTTTGCTTCATTTACGAAGGCTACCACGTGGCGCTCCTTGCCACTATTTGCCTCAAATTTATAACTAAAAGTAGCCAAAAATCTCTCGACTACCTCTTTTTTCTCTTTTAAAAATATATTCATCTCAAAGCAGCCATTTGATATCGCATATCGATATGGCACGCTAAGTGAGATCAAATTTAGATCAAAATCCAAACTATCATGGCTCTCATCGTAGCCGTTTATTGATATTTTTATGCTCTTTATAAGCTCATCTTTGATCTCTACGCCAGCTAAATTTATACAATTTTCGCTTTTTAAATTTATCATCTCATCAAAGCTTTTTTCGCAATCTTTAAAGATAAATTTATCCACTTCTCTACCGATGAGATCACACTCTTCGCCGCTTACAATAATAAATTCATCAGCCAGCTTTGCTCTTGAAATTTGATATTCGTTTAAATTTCGCTCAAAGCTAGCTATTTTGCTCATTATCTCTCCGTTAAAGCGTTTTGTTTTGCCTTCAAAATAGGCTTTAAGAGATAATCAAGTATCGTTTTCTTGCCAGTGATGATGTCGGCTGAAACGATCATACCGACCTTGATCCTAAGTGGTTTTTCCTCGCTACCAAGGTAGTTTTTATCAGTTTCGATCCTGACTAGATAGTAGCTCTCGCCTGTTTTTTCATTTGTCTCAGTATCAGCACTGATCTGCGTAACCGTGCCTTTTAGACCGCCATAGATACTAAAATCATAAGCCGTAAATTTAACCATCGTATCAAGACCAGGTCTTAAAAACGCAACGTCAGCAGGCTTAACCTTTACCTCTGCTACGAGCTTATCTTCAAGCGGCACGATCTCGGCGATATTCTCACCAGGTTTAATAACGCCTGAAACAGTGTGCACCATCATCTTACTAACGATACCATTTACCGGCGATCTCACATAAGTTCTTTCGACCCTATCGCTTAGGCTGATTTGTGACTCGTTTATCCTAGCGATCTCCGCTGAGACCTCGTTTAGCTCTTTTTTAGCGTTGTTTTTAAACGCAAGCTTTGCCTCTTCTATCTTATTTTTAGCCTCTTTTATAGTAGACTCGACCCTTGGCACAGCCAAAATCGCTGCATCAAGCTCGCCCCTTAGGTCGTTTACACGTCTTTGAAGCTGGATGTACTCGACCTCACTCACAAGACCTTTTTTAAAGATAGGCTCCATGATCGCCTTCTCTTTTAAGACAAGGTTGTAGCTATTTTGAGTTTGAGAAATTTTATTTCTAAGCTCGGTTAGCTCACTTTGGCGCTGGTGAATTTGCTCTGTTAAAATTCCTATTTGCTCGTTTAGGTGGTCAATATTTGAGTGGTGCAAGCTTATCTCGTATCTTACAGCCTTACTATTATTTACATCTCTTGTCTCGTTGTAGTCAAATTCTTTATCATTTGCCTCAGCGTCAAGCCTCATAAATTTAGCCTGAAGCTCATCAAGCCTTAGCTTTGACTCGCCGTAGCTACTTGTGAAATTTTTATTATCAAGTCTGATTAGGATCTGATCTTTTTTAACTTCATCGCCCTCTTTTACAAAAATTTGATCCACGATACCACCCTCAAGGTTTTGTATCGCTTGGTTTTTGCCTGATGGGATGATCTTACCGCTACCTCTTGTTATCTCGTCTATCTGTGCCCACGAGGCCCACAAAAGCAGCCAAAATACAGTTATGCTAACTGCATAAAGTATCTTTTTTGAGGTTGATGGAGCTTTTGCCAAAACTGCTTCTGAGAGGCTTGACATAAATTTCAAGTCATAAGCATCGTAGTTTTTAGCTTGGATGTTTGACTTGATGCCATCTACGCTATTTAAAATTTGATCTCCAGCACTCTCTTGCTCTTTTATGTCGCTTTTTTGAACCGGCTTTTCGTCTGACTTTAAATTTTCATTTTTTTGATTTTTTATATCTTCTTGCATAATCACTTCCCACTAAGTCTAGCTAAAACTTCGTCTCTTGGACCATCTAGTAAAATTTTGCCGTTGTCCATCACTATGAGCCTATCAACAAGATCGAGCATCGATGTTCTGTGAGTTACTAAAATCATGGTTTTATTTACGGTATTTACCTTTAAATTTGCTTTTAGCTTGCTCTCAACTGTATTATCAAGTGAATTTGTAGGCTCGTCAAGCAAGATGATAGGACTATCAAGCAAAAATGCCCTAGCCACGGCTATACTTTGACGCTGACCGCCACTGATGCCATCGCCTCTTTCAAAGACAGGCATATCAAAACCAAGTGGGTGAGCATTGACATATTCATCGACACCACTTACCTTAGCCGCCTTAATGATCTGCATATCATCGACATAAGGAGCTTTTTGCACGATATTTTCTCTAACCGTTCCCTTAAATAGCACAACATCTTGTGGCACGTAGCCGATATTTCTTCTAAGGTCGGCTGGGTCTATTTGATTTATATCGATACCATCAATTAGCACTGAGCCCTCAGTAGGTGCGTAAAGACCTAGGATTATCTTTTGCAAGGTTGTCTTACCAGAGCCATTTCTACCAATGATGCCTACTTTCTCACCCGGCTGAATGACAAAATTTATCCTATCAAGTGAGCCTTTTGTGGTGTCTGGATAAGTAAAGCTAACGTTTTTAAACTCTATCTTGCCATCAAAAGAATTTCTTCTAACAAATTTCTTGCCCTCAGGTCTTTCAACTGGCATCTGCATGATCTTGCTAAGGCTTTGATAAGCTGTCTTTGTCTGCTCGAAATTTGCAGCTAGTGAGGCTACTTGACCCATAGGGGCAATCGCACGAGAACTAAGCATAACAGCAGCGATCAAACCACCCATAGTAAGGTGCGTATCTTGTATCATATAAACGCCAAGAACGATGATAGCGATAGTGTTTAGTTGTACCAAAAATGACGTAACTGTCGTGATCGAAGTAGTGATTATTTTTGATTTGATACTTCTATTTGCTATCTCGCCAGTCGCCTCTTCCCAGTTCCACTGCACATGGCCGCTAGCACCAAGAGTTTTAATGGTCTCTAAGCTGCTAAGGCTCTCTATCAAAATGCCATTTTTCATAGCTGAAGCTTCAAAAGTACTCTTGATGGCATTTTGAAGCGGATCTTTTATAAAAAACGTATAACACAAAATAGCTATCATGATAACGATCGGCACTAGAACAAGGTAGCTTCCTATAAAATAAGTCACTATCAAGAAAATGACCGCAAACGGCAAATCCACGATAGCAGCTAGAGAAGCTGATGAGAAAAAGTTTCTAACTGTATCAAATTCTTTAAGATTGCTAGCAAACGAGCCAACTGACTTTGGCTTATTGCTAAATTTCATATCCATTACACGCTCAAACAAGATAGAGCTCATAATGATATCGCTCTTTTTGCCTGCGATCTCAAGAAAATATGAACGAACAAATTTCAAAAATAGATCGATACCATAAACAACGCTCACGCCAAGCGCTAGAACCCAAAGTGTCTCAACAGCGTTATTTGGCACAACGCGGTCATAGACGTTCATCGTAAAGAGCGGGCTTGCAAGGACAAATAAGTTTATGATAAAGCTTGCTATCACGACGTCAAAGTAAATTTTCTTAGATCGCTTTAAAGTGCCCCAAAACCAGTGGTCATTACCAGCGTCGATAAGCTTTGTCGAGCTTGTATCTTCTGGGACAAATTCGCGTTTTAGATAGTAAGCATAGCCTAGATATTCATCTTTTAGCTTGCTTGTTTCTATCGTGCTAGTACCAGTTGAAAGATCAGGCGTGATGATGTTTGCCATCTTTTTGTCTTCGCTGAAAGATTGCAAGATGCAAGCTTTTTTACCTCTAAGCATCAAGATACAAGGCAAAACTAAAGGCGAAATTTGATCAAGGTCTTTTCTAACAAGCGTTGATGCAAAGCCAGCACGTGAAGCTGCACGAGAAAATAAAGACTTCGAGCTCTTTAGTGAAAAAAGCTCGATCTCTTCGCCATCTTTTACAGGCAGACCGATAGTCAAAGCATCGGCACTATATGGGTTGTTATGTAGTTTGGTAAATATCACCAAACATTGAAGCAGTTCGTCTTTTATCTTGTCGCTATGCATCTATCATCCAATATTTTTGATTTCATCTATGTAAATTCCTTGCATATTTTTAATGCCAAGCTCAATTAGCTTACTCTTTTGCTCTTCGCTCTCAACACCGATCGCAATCAAAATGATATCTTTTGAGCTTAAAACAACATCTAGCGATTGTTTTGTATTTGCTCCCGACTTGTCGCTTAGGAAGTCGATCAAGACATTTGACTGGATTTTTACGTAGTCTGGATTAAATTCTTTTAGCTTTTCGATGCCATTTGCGTTAAGCTCAAAGTGGTCAAATCCAAAACCAAAGCCAAGTTCTTTTAATTTTTTAGTAAGTCTAACTATACTTTCGATACTAATATCGTCTTTGTTTGGAATTTCTATATAGTTTTTGTATTTTGAAATTTGACTTATTTTCTTAAGCGTAGCTTCAAGTTTTGAGAAATTCTCGTCTGAATTTAGTATCTCTTTTCCTAAATTTATAGCCAAATTCCCTTGAGGCAAGATGCTATCAGATAAAATTCTAGCGATTCTATTTAGTATGTGAAGGTCAAGCATCGCGCCTAAATTTAGCTCATTTACCATCGGCATAAAGTATGACGCCATACGCCAAGTGCCCTCTTTATCAACAAGCCTTAGATAGAGCTCATACTGCTCAAAGCTTGAGTTAAAGCCGACGACTTTTTGAGCTGCAAATTTAAATTTATCTTCTTTTATCGAGTCAAAAATGAGCTCTTTATACTGCTCTTTACCCATAACTAGCGTGTTGTTATTTTCATTAAATACCTTGCAAGCAAAGCATCCAGCAAGCCTTGAGCTAGCCAAAGTGACGTCAGCTGAAGTAAGCAGCGTCTTCATATCGGTGCTTGGCGAATACTCAACAACAGCGGCATTTACAGGGCACACGCCTTCTTTTAGTGCAAAATTTAAATAAAGCTTTTTAAGCTCAGCCATGATCTTGTCGTTTAGAGCTGAGAAATTTGATGAGTTTTTGCCGTATGAAAGCACGATAAAGTCGTTGTCATTTAGTCTTGCAACGATCACGTCTTTGTCGTTTTCTATCGATTTTTCTTGTAAAATTTGAGCGATCTTTATGATAACACTTTGCCATTTTTCAAAACCAAGCACCCCTTTTAAGCCAGCAAGGTCTTTAAAGCTGATAAGCGATGCAGCGCCACTTGAGTACTCTTCACTGGCTAGATACTCGCTAAATTTAGTTTGAAAAAATCTTCTATTGTAAGCGCCGCTCATAGAGTCTTTATATAAAAGCTCTTGGTATTTGCTAAGTGTTGCGGCCTCTCTTTCAAAGATGTCTTGAACCTTGCTAACCATCGAGTTCATGGCAAGCACCATCTTTTTAAGGTCGGTCGTAAATGGAATTCTCTTTTGGATGATAAATCTATTATCAAGTATCGCTTCAGCTTGATCTTGCACCTTCATAAGTGGCCTAAATATCGCTTTGAGCGCAAAAAATGCCACAATGAGAGCGGATACAATCATAATAGTTAGGAAGTTAAAGATACTTTTTGAGTTTGAGTAAAGCTCGTTATATGCAAGTGCGGTGCTGCCTTGAACGTAAAGCGTACCAAATTTAGCCCAGCCAGTCATGATCTCACTTGTTGCCACTGGAGCTTCAAATTTAGCAACCTTGTAAAACCACTCAGGGATGTCTTTAACGACTGTTTGCTGAGAATTTTCTATAAGCACCTTACCATCGACATCTTCGATCTTAATAAGCTTATATCTGCCGCTATCAAACATAGAATTTATCATCGTTTGAGCCAAAGACATATCCTCAGGATCAACTATAGGCTTAAGAGCGAGTCCGAGCGAGTTTGCTGTGTGCCTTGCGTTTTCGCCGAGCTGGTCGTTGATGTATCCATTTAGGCTCTTAAAATTTAAGTAGCCAACAGCCATAAAAATCATGATGCCAAAAGCTATCACAGCGATCATAATCTGTTTAAATAGCGTCATAAATCCTCTTTTCCTATCCTATCAATTAGTTCCATCCACTTAGGATTTTGTTTTTGATTTCCACCTGGTATTGCCTGACCAAGACCTTCTTGTTTTGCCAAGTATAGCGAATCGCCGTTGAAACTATAAACTGGCACGAGGTCTGTTCTTTGAGTTGCGATTTTTATTTTACCATTTATATTGTCTAAAATTAATGGAATAGACTTTGGTGTATCGTAATATGCTAAAACCATGTGAGCCTGATTGTATCTTAAAGCTTTAACGTATGTGAAATATAATTTTTGAGTTGGAATTCCAAGTTGTTTGAGAGTGAAATATTTTGCAATAACGTAGTCTTCACAGTCACCCGCACCTTTTCCTATAAATTCCATCCTCGTAGCCCAATAATCTTTTTTGCGCCAAAGCTGCATATCATCAACCCATCTAAAAGAGTTAAAAAAGTCATTTACTTTTATTAATTTCTCTTGCTCGGTTGCATCTTGCAAAGAAGTCATTAAAGAATTTAATGCCGATGCCCTTCTTCTTGCATCTTCTCCATAAATTTTAGCCACTTTTGCTATCGTTGTTTGTTTTACAAAATCCCCAACAGCATTTATTGCTAATAACGAAAAAAGGACGCTTAAAATAAGCGTCCAGAATTTTGCTTTGACCCTCATGGTCATCACTTTTTAAATTTTTATCTTAAGTCGTTTTGAATACTGCAAGCGCCTTGGATATATCTCTTCGCAAAGCCTGGTTCAAAACTATCTGATACCATACCCATGTTGTCAAGTAGTCTATACTTAGCATAAGAAAGTGCTGTCTCAGTTGTAGCTATCTCTTTTAATGCTGTGTTGTACTCATTCTCGGCATCAAGTAGGTTGATAAGGTCACGGCGGCCAATTCTAAATTCATCTTGGTAAGCATCAAGTGTAGCTTTTGCATACTCTACGTGTTGATTTAGATAGCCCATTTTCTCTTGGTTAAGAACATAGTTTTGCCATGAGAATTCTAAAGACTCTTTAAGCTCTCTTACAAGGTTATCCATAGTTTGTTGCTCTTGTTGAACAGCAAGCTGGCTCTTTTCTTTGTCTAGCTTATCGTTACCTTTGTTGTAAAGGTTGTAGTTTAGTCTTAAAAGTGCATCAAATGTTTGCTCTTCATAATTATCATATAGAACATCTGAATGATCATAAGCGCCAGAGACAACAAGGTCTAGTTTTGGTAAGAATGGTGCATTTTTCTCTTTTACGACAGACTCAGCCATAGCGATGTTTGATCTTTGAACTAGAAGTGTTGGGTTACAAAGAACAGCTTTGTTGTAAACTGCCTCTTTTGTGCCTGGCAATGCAACATTAAATGATGGCATTACTAAATTTTTAGCAGCAACTTTTCTTCCATATAGTTTTTCAAATGTAGAAAGCGCGTCTTCATAGTTATTTTTAGCAGCTATGTAGTTTGATTGAGCCAAAGTATAGCGTGAGCCAGCTTGTCTCTCTTCAGAAGCTACGCCGTAACCTGATCTTGCTCTATCTTTGATTTGGCTATAAATTTCTTCATGGCTTTTTACATTTTCTTCTTCAATGTCAAGAATTCTCTTTGTTTGAAGTACTTGTAAGTAAGCATTTGCAGCGCTTAGTGTTAGTCTGTCTGCAGCTTGAGCTACTGTGTAAGCAGCTGAGTCAAGTCTTGCGCTTTGTGAGTTGATTCTGTTCATATCAGCGCCACCATTGTAGATGTTCTCAACTAAAGTTAAAGATGCGCCAGATACTCTGCCGTCACCTCTTCTTTTTGAAACTCCATCATCAAGGCGTTTTCTCTCATATCCTACTCTAGCAGCTGCGTCAAGTGTTGGATAGTAGGCATTTTTAGCCATTTTTAGGTCTTTGCCAACTTGTAGGTAGTTAAATTCTGTAGCTTTTAGGCTTGGGTTTTCGCTTAAAATAGTTTTTACAACTTGATCCAAAGTCAAAACACTATCATCAACTTTTGTAGCTGGTTTAGCTTCAGTTGAGATTGTTTGCTCTATATTTGTTTTTTGAGCCGCTGTTTGAGTACCTGTAGTAGGATTTTTAGGTCTCATTAGAGCATCTTTATAGCCTGACTGATTTTGAACTTTAGCTAGTAACTCATTAGCTTCATTTTCAGAAACTGGAGTTGTGTCAACATATAAAAACTTTCTTCCGCCAACCTCGTAAACACCGGTAGATAGTCTACTGTCTGATATTTTGCTATTTACTTTATTAATAGCACTGTTTATTCTAGCTGGGCTGTCACTTTGAGCAAATGAAGCTAGAAAAATCCTATAAGGGACATCTTGGGCAGACAGCAATGTTGCTGCGGCCAAAGCACTAATTGCTAACATCTTTTTCATAACTAAGATCCTTTTACCTTTTTATTGCCAAGCATAACGTCTGGCTATTTGTGCGAATTATACATCAAAAAATATTAAATGCATTTTAAACACTCTATGACAAAAAAATAATTTTTAAATTGTCTTAGAAAATCGCCTTAAATTCTCTGGAATTTTCTTAAGATACTCATCAAAACACATTGCAATATTTCGTATTATCAGCGTTCCTGTCTCATTTACACTGATTTTATCTGTCGTAACATCGACAAATTCACTTAAATTCTTTAGCTCTTCAAGCTCATTTTTAAAATGTTCGAAGAAATTTATGCCAAATTCTTCCTCTACGGCCTTGATATTAAGCCCGAAATTACTCATCAAACTCATTATCACGCTTTTTCTAAGCAAGTCTTCATCACTTAGATAAATTCCCTTTGCGTATGGAAGTTTCCCACTATCGATCGCTTTTTCATACTCGTCCATATCTTTATAGTTCTGCGCGTAGTGTCTTTTGCACTCACCAATACTTGTCACGCCAATGCCAATGAGATCAGCGCCGCCCTTTGTTGTATAGCCTTGGAAATTTCTATGCAAAGTGCCATTTGCCAAAGCACCAAAAAGCTCATCATTTGGCTTTGCAAAGTGATCCATACCTATCATTTTGTAGCCATTTTTAGTTAAAAACTCAGCTGTAAATTTTAAAATTTCAAGCTTTACTTCTGGACTTGGCAGGGTTGTCTCATCAAATTTACGCATCGACTTTTTGATCCATGGCACGTGAGCGTAGTTAAATACCGCAAGCCTATCAGGATCAAGCGTAAGAGCAAGCTCAAGCGTCTTTTTAAAGCTCTCCAGGCTTTGATATGGCAGGCCGTAGATCAGGTCCATATTGATTGATTTTATGCCCTTTTCTCTAGCCATTTTTACGGCATTTTGAGTGATCTCGTATGGCTGAATTCTATGAATTTCTTTTTGCACCTTCTCATCAAAGTCTTGCACGCCGTAGCTTATGCGGTTAAAGCCGTGAGATATGAGCACGTCAAGCTGCTCGTTTGTTAAAAATCTCGGGTCTATCTCACAGCTTATCTCAGCCTCTTTTGAGAAATTTTTAAATTTAGCCTTTATAAGTTTGATGATCTCATCAAGCTGAGCGGCGTTATAAAATGTCGGTGTGCCACCGCCAAAGTGCATCTGCAAGACCTCAGTGCTTGTATCTAGGTGGCGAGCTAAAATTTCAAGCTCTTTTTCTATATATCTTATATATCTCTCTTTGCGGTCCTCTTTGCTCGTGTAGATGACGTTACAGCCACAAAAATAGCAAGCGCTCCTACAAAATGGCAAGTGTAAATAGAGCGAAAGCGGCCTTTTTTTATCACGGTTTTCAAGCTCTTTTATATAAGCCTCATAGCTAAATTTATCGCTAAACTCCGGTGCTGTCGGATAGCTCGTATATCTTGGCCCTGGCCTAGAATACTTCACATACGCACTAAAATCAATCATCTGCCCTGCTCCTTGCCATTTGAATCATCTCTTTTATATCTACAAATAGATTTGGATGCTCTTTTTTTATATTTTTTACTAGTTTTTCAAGATCTATGTTAAACTGCCTGCTCTTTTTATCGTGAGCAATCTTTTTGATCTCATCCATCGCAACCACCCAAACATCGCTAAAATCAACTGGGATATTTTGCCAGATCGTCTTTTCAAGCCTTAGGTCAAAATTCTCTTTTTGCGTCTCTTTTAGAGCTTCTATCAAAGCTGAGAGCGATTGTACTGAAACGACCGTGTGTAAATTTTGATTTTCATCGATGCCAAACCACGGCTCTTTCGAGTTCCAAGAGCCACTTTTTAAATTTAAGATATGCTCGTTTGGATTTTTCGTTGAAACTATCTCAAAGACCGTTTTTTCAGGACTACTTAGCCCAAGTGTAGTGCCGATCTCATCTATCTCATCATATATATTTTTCTCTTCACTCATTTTCTTCTCTCGTCTAACCAGACCATCACGCCTTTTTGGGCATGAAGTCTATTTTCCGCCTCGCTAAAAATTTCATCCGCGTGCCTCTCAAAGACCGCCTCGCTCACCTCGTAGCCTCTGTAAGCTGGCAAGCAGTGCAAAAATATCGCATCTTTTTTAGCTAAACTCATCAAATTTTCATCCACGCAGTATCCAGCAAAGTCTTTTAGTCTCTTTTCTTTCTCGGCCTCCTGACCCATCGATACCCAAGTGTCCGTAGTCACTACATCGGCACCATCTACCGCTTCTTTTATATCATTTGTGATAAAAATTTTAGCACCTGAAATTTTTGCGTTTTCGTTAGCTATTTTTAAAATTTCAGCATCCACCTCGTAGCCTTTTGGCGTAGCCACTCTTAGCTCAAGGCCAAGTTTGCTTGCTAGCATGAGCCACGAGTGGGTCATGTTGTTGCCATCTCCTACGTAGGCGACCTTCTCGCCGGCGCTAAATTCTAGCATGGTTAGATAGTCTGCCATGAGCTGCACTGGGTGAAATTTATCGCTTAAGCCATTTATCACTGGCACGCTTGAAAATTTAGCAAATTCTTCTAGCGTTTCGTGACGATCAACCCTTAGCATCGCCATGTCACACATCCTGCTTATCACTCTAGCGGTGTCACGGATTGGCTCGCCGCGGCCTATTTGTATATCATTTTTGCTTAAAAATAGCGCATATCCGCCAAGCTCATGCATGCCAACATCAAAGCTCACTCTAGTTCTAGTCGAGCTTTTTTCAAATATCATCGCAAGCTTTTGATCTTTAAGATATGGCTTAAATTCTCTAGCTTTCGCCTCTTTTTTGATTTTGCGAGCTAAATTTATCATCTGCTCGATTTCATCTTTGTTAAAGTCATTTAGCGTCAAAAAGTGCCTCATCTTAGCCCCTTAAAATTTTAGCCGCTTCTTTTGCGTGATAGGTGATGATCAAATTTGCCCCTGCTCTTTTAAAGCCGATCAAGGTCTCCATCATAACGCGCTCATAGTCGATGATACCAGCTTTTGCGCCAGCTTTTAGCAGTGCGTACTCGCCGCTTACGTTATAGACGCAAAGTGGCAGAAGTGTTAAATTTCTTAGCTCTCTAACGACGTCAAGATAGGCAAGCGCTGGCTTTACCATCAAGATATCAGCGCCTTGTGCCTCGTCTTGCAAGCTCTCATTTATAGCTTCAAGGCGGTTTGCGCTGTCCATTTGGTAGCTCTTTCTATCGCCAAAGCTTGGTGCGCTTTGCGCCACGTCACGAAACGGTCCGTAGTAGGCTGAGGCAAATTTAGTCGAGTATGCCATGACTGGTAAATTTTCATAGCCATTGCTATCAAGCGCCTCTCTTAGCGTTGCGATGATACCGTCCATCATACCGCTTGGTGCGATCATGTCGGCGCCATTTTGAGCGTGTATCAAGGCTTGTTTTGCTGAAATTTCAAGCGTTGCGTCATTATCGATGGTGTTGTGCACGTGGTCGATTATGCCGCAGTGGCCATGATCTGTGTATTCACAAAAGCAAAGATCGGTGATGACCACTAAATTTGGGAATTTATCTTTTATGGCTCGAAGCGCAGTTGCGATGATGCCGTCATTACTTAGTGCGTCGCTGCCAACGCTATCTTTTAGGCTTGGTATGCCAAATAAAATGATCGATTTTATGCCTAAATTTACTATCTCTTCGCACTCTTGTAAAATCTCATCGATACTCATTTGATAAACGCCTGGCATCGAAGCGATCTCGTTTTTAACGCCTTTGCCCTCGACTACAAAGAGCGGATATATGAAGTCATTTACGCTAAGGCTAGTCTCTCTTACCATCTCTCTTAAAGCTGGATTTATTCTTAATCTTCTAAAACGTTTAAACATATTTTTGCCTTTTCTTTGTTAAAATGCGTGATTTTTAGCTAGTTTAGCATAGTTGGAGTAAATTTAAAATGAAAATAGAAATTTCAAACGCCGCAAATCTACCCTCAAGATTTGGCACTTATAAGGTTCAAGCTTTCAAAGAAGGGGCAAAAGAGCACCTCGTGATCTACAAAGAGCCTTTGAGCGAAGTGGTAAATCTTAGAATTCACTCCGAATGCCTAACTGGCGATGCGATCGGAAGCCTAAAGTGCGACTGTCGCGATCAGCTTGAAGCGAGCCTAAAATATATCGAAGAAAATGGTGGCATGGTCATCTACCTGCGTCAAGAGGGCAGAAATATCGGGCTTTTAAACAAGATAAACGCTTACAGCCTCCAAGACAAGGGCTTTGACACCATTGAGGCTAATCACCAGCTAGGCTTTAAGGCTGATGAGAGGACGTATGAAGTGGTTGATTTTATCCTAAATCACTACGGTATAAAAGAGGTAAATTTACTCACAAATAACCCTTTAAAACTTCACGGACTAAGCTCAGTAAAGATCGTAAAACGCGTGCCTATCGTCATCAAGCCAAATAAATTTAACGAAGGCTACTTAAAGGTCAAAAAAGAGCAAATGGGGCACATCTTGTGATGAAAAATGAGCTCTGTTTGCCAGCTGAATTTAACGAAAAAGTAAAGGCTTACGCTCAAATTTTTGCTAAATTTAACAAAGTTCATAGCTTAAGCAATTATAAAGATATAAGCGAGCAGGTGCTTGATAGCATAAAGCCGCTTGAAATTTTTGACCTAAGTGCTAAAACGGCGATCGATGTTGGCAGTGGCGCTGGCTTTCCAGCGATATTTTTAGCACTTGCGATGCCGCGCACTAAGTGGCACCTTTTTGAGCCGATAGCTAAAAAGTCATCATTTCTAAGCTACGCTAAGATCGAGCTTGGCTTGCAAAATTTAGAAGTCCATAACCAAAAGATCGAGCTTGCAGATAAATTTATGGCTGATCTCATCACCTCAAGGGCGCTTAGCAAGACAAAAGAGCTTATAAAAATTTGTGAGGGATTTTATGATGAGAGCACTAAATTTCTCATCTACAAGGGCTCTAGCGTCATGGAGGAAATTTCAGGCATAGACGCACAAATTTATAATGAAAAAAACAGAAACTACATATTTTTTAATCTCAAAAATCAAGGAGAGATACGTTGAAATACTTGCTTTTTGTAGCGATTTTGGTTGCGATTTACATCATATTTTTTAAAAATAGAAAAAAAAGCGACAAGATAAGCACCAGCAACTTCGAAGAGTGCAGCAAATGCGGTGTCTTTAGCGACATCGATCAAATGGTGCTAAGGGATGGAAAATACATCTGCAAAGAGTGCATAAAGGGTGAGAGATGAAAATTTTGGGTGATGAACTGATCAAATTTGAACCGCTATTTCTTTGCAAAAGCGAAGATGAAATTTCAAACAGCAGGCAAAATCTCTTTAAATTTGATAGAAATTTGATAAAAAAAGCGCTAGAAGCTGGAGCAAACTTTAGCATCATCGCAAATGACATAAACGAAGCTATCATCGCAAACGGCGCTGGAGCAAAATTTATTATTGCCGATATTACGCTAGCTAAAGATCTGGCAAAAGTTGCGCAAAACTACCTATTTGACGCACTTATCGCTGTTTTGATAGAAAATGAAGCAAGCCTTTGCGAGCTTGCGAAATTTGAGATCGACGCAGCGATCTTGCCAAATGCCATAAAAGAATAAGGACAAAAATGGAAATTTTCAAAACCGCTTTTTTAATGGTTGCTTTAATGCTAGTTTTCATCGCTGTTGGCGGCTACGTTGGCGGCGAGCAAGGCATGATGATCGCCTTTTTGATGGCAGCTGGCATGAATATCTTTTCTTATTTTTTCAGCGACAAGCTCGTTTTAAAAAGATATAACGCCATCCCAGTTGATGAGAGCAACGCTCACGGCCTTTACGAGATCGTCTCACGCCTCACACAAAAGGCGAATTTGCCGATGCCAAAAATTTACATCATCCCAGAAGAGGTGCCAAACGCCTTTGCCACAGGGCGCAACCCAAGCCATGCAGCCGTCGCAGTAACCGAGGGGCTTTTAAAAATTTTAAATGAAAACGAGATCGAGGGCGTGTTAGCTCACGAGCTAAGTCACGTAAGGCACTACGACATCCTAACTGGCTCAGTCGCAGCCATACTAGCTGGTGCTATCGCGATGGTCGCAAATTTTGCCAAGATAGGCACCATCGCTGGTCAAAATCAAAACTCACAGCGAAACGCCAACCCAGTGATTATGCTAATCATCGCCGTTGTGATGCCTCTAGCTGCCACAGTCATACAAATGGCGATCTCAAGAGAGCGCGAGTACAAGGCGGACAAAGGCGCAGCCTATCTAACAGGGCACCCAGAGTGGCTAGCCAGCGCACTAAGAAAGCTTGAAAGCTACTCAAATTCTTACGTTATGCAAAACGCAAGCGAGCAAAGCGCGCATATGTTTATCGTAAATCCATTTGGCTCGCTAACTAGCAAGCTTAGCGTGCTTTTTAGAACGCACCCAAGCACCAGCGACAGGATAGCTGAGCTTCAAAGACTAGAGCAAGAGATAAAAAGAGGCATGTAGAATTTAGCTCTTAGTAAATTTGGGCTAAATTTTTCGTTTTTTGGTTTAAATTTTAAATATAGTAGTCAAATTTTAAAATTTCATGAACGAGTAATTTCGGCTCTGATTTTAGTGGAGAGCTTTGCGAAACCTAAAATCAGTAGTCAATTCTTGCGAGTGAATAGAATTCTGGCAAATTTAAAATTTATGAACGAGCATATCACGCTTCCAAATTCAGTGGCAAGTGATAACGAGACCTGAATTTGGTAAGTTGCTAAGGCGAGTGAGTAAGATTTTAAAATTTGCAAAGCAATCTAATGAAATTTTGTAAATTTTATTTATCAAAAGGGAGACAAGGGGGACTCGAGTTACGAGGCCGTCCCCTTATCCCCCTTTTTAAATCCTCCAAACCCCTCGCACGTTCAAGGGGCATGCAATCGTGCTAACGCACTGCATGCAGTTTTTATGCTAAATAAACTCAGACAAATTTTAAAATTTCATGAATGAGTAATTTCGGCTCTAAAATTTGAGTTAAGTGGCAAGCGAAGCCAAATTTTAGTAGTCAATTCTTGCGGGTGAGTGAAAGTTTAAAATTTGCAAAGACAGCTTGGCTAAAAACTAAATTTAAAACCCAAAAACTTAAATTTAACCCCAAATTTCACTGAAGTCTCTTACAGTCTTCGTCCTTTATAGTGTATTCAAAGATTAGTTCGCCGTTTTCTGAGTAGAAAATTTCATCCAAACTAACGCCGATGCTTAGCATATTTAAAATTTCTTTATCCTTGCAAGCGGTTCTTAAATTCTCTTTTTTTATAGCCTCGATAAATTCCAAAAGCTCTTTTTCTTCAAGCCTTTTGATCTCTTGTTTTCTTGCGTGTTTAACGGCGTATCTGTAGATGAGCGTGTCGCCGACGTTTAAGATATCGTTAAGCGTTAGCGTCGGCGTGCAGATAAATGGGAGCTTTTTTTTGTAGTATGTTGCGTGATTTTTCGCTGCCATATCTGGCGTAAGAGCCAGAGCAAGCGAGCAAAAAACCAGAGCAAAAAGGGCTACTCGCAACTACTCTTATCCAGCTTCAAATCAAAAAGATGCCTGCCCTCAAAGCCATAGCTACCACTTAGCGTGATGCCGCGATTTAGCGCAGCTCTTGCCATGCCTGAGTTGCAAAGCGCCTCTTTTCCGTTTTGATAAAACTCATCCTTTAAAGCCGAAATTTGAGCCTTGTTATAGCCTTTTAGCTTCTTTGTCTTGGTCTCATTTAAGACAAACTCGCCATGTATGTTTAGCCCGTCACTGCTTACATCTTTTAGCGTGATCATCTCATCGACCCTGCTTGGTAAATTTGGCTTTGCGGTTTGGACGACAAAGGCTGGGATCTGCTTTGTATCAAGCTGATTTAGTATCTGCTCATAAACTTTAAACTCACTCTCTTGCACACCAAAAGCAAGGCTTGCAAGAGCTAATAAAACGATCTTTTTCACATATTACCTTTATATAAATTTTCTAGTGATATTTGGCGAGAGTTTGACCAAGATGTCGTAGTTTATCGTGCCAAAAAAGTTAGCCCAGACATTTGCGTCCTCAAAGACACAGACCCATTCGCCACTATCTTTGCAGCTAAAGCTATCCATCGAAATTTTGCCAAGTATCAGCTCGCCGCTTGCAAGCCTTAGCTCACCATGTCCATTATATCTTAGCAGTCCGTCGCCATATCCAAGGTCGTAAGTAGCGACGTTTATATCATCTTTTGCTATAAATTTAGCTCCATATCCCACGCTTTGACCACTTTTTAAGACCCGCCTGCTAACGCGCTTTGCCCAAAGTGAAAGCACTGGTTTTAAATTTAAAGAGCCATTAAACTGGGCATATCCATACTGAGCGATGCCCACGCGCACCATCTCATCTTTTATCTCGCTCACTCTTTCAAGGGCGGCTGAGTTGTGAGAGTGAAAGATCGGTTTTTTTATACCAAACTCATCACAAAGAGCTAAAATTTTCGCTTTTGCGGCGTTAAAATTTTCTCTTTGCACGAAATAATCAGCATTTAGCTCATCACTTGCTCGAAAGTGCGTATAAGCGCCAAGAAGCTCTAAATTTCTTCTGGCTAAAATTTCAAATGCATAATCAAGCTCGCTTATATCAAGCCCATTTCTATGCATGCCAGTGTCGATGGCGAGGTTGATTTTTGTATTTTCTTTTATCTTTAAAAGTGCGTCTATGTCGTTTATGGCGTAGGTAAATTTAGCGCTCTCATCACCTGTTGGGATGTGCGAGAGGATCAAGATATTTTCAAAGATATCAGCGATCTCATTTGCTTCACACTCGCTCTTTACAGCGCAGTTTTTTATGCCAAATTTCTTAGCCTCGCTAGCTATGAGCCTTGCGCCGTGTCCATAAGCGTTATCTTTTAGCACGACGATCACTTTTTCTTTTCCGCCAGCTTTGTCACAAATTTTAGTTAGATTGTGGATGTAAGCTGCTTTGTTTAGGCGTATCTCAGACATTGAAATTCACATCATAAGCTTTATAAACGTCAGGCAAGAGCTTTCTTACGTTGTAGTCAAATGCATAAAATTTAGCGTAAATTTCTTTTAGATCAGCCTCTTTAACCTTGCTAAAGTCAAAGACATCAGTGCCATTTTTCTTTGGCACTTGGCGGTCAAGCTCAGCAAAAAATGCCGACCTCGCCTCTAAAATTTTCTCTATCTTCTCTTTTACTTCTTGAGATTTTTCCACTTCTACTCCTCTATAAAAATTTTCATCTCATCGCCATAAAGCTTGACATAAAGGGTCTTTTGACCTGCAAATTTATGCGTATCAGCAGCGTAATCCTCATAAAAACTCACGCGAAAGAGCTTGTCGTTTTTAAGATTTGGATAAGGTGTGATGAGAAAATTTGAAAAAGCGATATGTTTTTTCTCTTTTTTAGAAAAGATCGCTCGTTTCATATTTTTAAAATTTTCTAAGCTCATGCCGTCATACCGCTCAAAATCTTTATCATAAAATTTCAAATAGCTATCAATGTCACTCTCGCTCCAAGTCTTTTTCCAGTTAAGAATTCCAGAGATGATCACCGCTATGTCGTTCACGCTTGCTTCTGGGCGCTTGTCTTCGTAGATAAATGCGAGCGTTTTTTTATGGTCTATAACTTCGTCAAATTTCATCAAGATGTCATTTTGCATAGCCACACAGCCCTTTGTCTTTAGCTCATCTGTCCTTTGACCATCAAGCGGATAGCCATGTATCCAGATGCCACTGCCATTGCGTTTTGCAAGCTTATCAAGCAAATTTGGATATGAAAGAGAAAAGGCAAGAGGCCCCAAGTATCTATCATTTGGCGTAAATCTACGTGTGAGCTGATAGACGCCAACTGGCGTTTTTAGGTCGCCTTCAAGCAGCTTATCGCCGTTTTTGCCGACGATGACGCTTGAGCTAAAAAGCTTTTTCGTCACACCGTCGTTATATGAGATGACTTCTAGCTCTTTGTCTGTCTTATCAACCACGCTTAGTAGTATCTCGTTGTCGTAATATCCGTATCTTACGTCCTTGCCTTCAAGCTTTTTAAGCCAGTAATCCTTACTTAAAATGTTTTTTTCAATAGCTTCGATGACGGCAGCTGAGCCATTTTTTAAGTAAATTTCTTCGTAATTTTGGGCAAAAAGACAAGGCGCTAACGCGATGAAGAAAAGTAGTATCTTTTTCAAATGAAGTGTCCCAAAAAGTAAAAT
>NZ_CALACG010000251.1 GCF_937890585.1 uncultured Campylobacter sp. | reverse complement strand
GAACATGTAAAAACTTTCGGTACTCCCAAGATGATTGCTACTTCTTGCTTAGATATTTTGGAAGAGTACTTAAGCACGCACAAAGCTATTCGGCAAGACGTAGAGGGGCGATTAACAATTTTGGATTAAAAGTATTTTTGGTCGCCCATGCGACTTTTTAATATTTACCATACAACTGCGGCTATATTTCCGCCGCATTCAGCGATAAGCGCAAAAGAACCGTCAAATGACTACGGGCTTGATTGTGGCAAATAAAGCCCCAACACTTAATGTCTAGAAGCTTTTTACGATCAACCCGGCTCTTATCGCAATTTAGTTCAAGATAGTTCTTTGCGTTTTTAGTTTTTGTTTTGATTTTAAAGGCTTATATTTAAGGATATTTTTTGCTTTGAATTATGAGAAAAACAGCGACGGTTTTAGTAAATACGCTCTTTCCGGACGGCATACAGATCGTGGTCTATGAGTAAAATTTAACAAATTAGATGATAACTAATAAATATGCAAATAATCGGTTTAACGGTACGTAGAGAACAACAAAAACGTAAAAAATATACGCTTACGCTAGGTGCCGCACGCCAAGCTCGGAGAATCTTGATATCAGTACCGCTAAGTTTTCAGCAAATCCGAGACACGAGTTTAATAACCGGAACAAATACTAAAACGCCCCATGAGACATTATGTTATAGATTTAGACTATAAAATATTTTGCAAAGTTACAAATTTATGCTAAAATCGCCCGTTTTTAAATTTACCTAAAGGAAAAAATATGAAAAAATATTTAGCCGAGTTTTTTGGCACATTTTGGTTAGTTTTTGGAGGTTGCGGCAGTGCAGTATTTGCAGCGGCTTTCCTAGAGCTAGGCATAGGTTTTGCAGGCGTTTCGCTAGCGTTTGGTCTTACGGTTCTTACGATGGCTTACGCAGTTGGTCACATCAGCGGCGGACACTTCAATCCAGCCGTATCGGTTGGTCTATTAGTTGGCGGAAGATTTGACAAAAAAGACTTCGTGCCTTACGTCATCGCACAGGTTATCGGAGCGATCGCAGCTGCTGGCGTGCTATATCTTATCGCTTCAGGCAAGGCTGGATTTGACGCTGCTGCGAGCGGTTTTGCTAGCAACGGATACGGCGAGCACTCACCAAATGGCTACAGCCTAGTTTCAGCGCTAGTTGCTGAGGTAGTTTTAACTGCATTTTTCCTTATCATCATCTTAGGTGCGACTGATGAGCGTGCACCAAAAGGCTTTGCGCCGATCGCTATTGGCCTTGGTTTGACACTTATCCACCTTATCTCGATACCTATCACAAACACATCGGTTAATCCAGCTCGTTCAACTGGCGTTGCGATATTTCAGGGCGGTTGGGCGTTAGAGCAGCTTTGGCTTTTCTGGGTTGCGCCTATCGTTGGAGCGATCATAGGAGCTATCATTTATAGGATTTTAGGCTGCACATGCGGCTGCAAAAGAGCAAAATAATCAAATTTTATACTTCAAGGGGCGATCTTCGCCCTTTCTACTTCTAAAAATTTAAATAAGTAAAAAGAAATTTATAAGATGTTTTGAGGGTTCATCTAAGAAATTTAATTCTTAGATGAAAAGAGGATTTAGGCCTTTTTTGTCATCGCCCTAATAGGTATAACAAATATCGCTGCAACTAGGTAAAAAACGATACCAAAGACAGCTGCCATCATAAATATCTCGCCGATATCATAAAAACTAGACTCAAGTCTAATCGTATCGACATAATTTATCGCAAACCATAATGCCACGCCAAGAACGATGGCAAAAACAAAAAATCCCCAAGAAAATAAGAAATTTAATATCTTACTCACTACTTTTCTCCTTTTGTAATTTTACTTTTCTAACTTAAATCCGCCGCCAAAAGCCCTGTAAACTTCAACCGCGCTATCTACCTCATCAAGCTTTGCCGAGATGTCTTGAAGCTTTGCTGAGAGTAAATTTCTCTGCGCATCAAGAAGCTCTAGGTGTCCGATGTAGCCAGCGTCATACTGATCTTTGGCGAGCGAATAAATTTTTTGTTGCGATTGTAGCAAATTTTTCACCTGATCCAAAGAGAGCTTTGCATTTTGCCTTGATATAAGGGCGTCTCTGACCTCTCCAAGTGCAGTTTTTACCGTGCCTTCATAGGTGATGGCTGCGATTTGTTCGTTTGTCTCTGCGATGCGGACATTGTTTTTTGTTCTGCCGTAGTCAAAGATCTTCTGAACTAAAGAGCCACCTATGCTCCAAGTGTTAGCGTTTCCTACAAATATATTTTCAAAATCAACACTCGTAAAGCCTAAAAGCCCAGTAAGTGAGATCGTAGGGAAATAATCAGCCTTTGCCACGCCAACGAGCGCATTTGTCGCCTTTAGATCAGCTAGCGCTTTTGCTACGTCGCTTCTTCTTAACAAAATATCAGAGCTAATGCCAGCGCTTATTTCTGGTGAGGCTGGCAAGGTTTTTGAGCTAGCAACTGCGCCTTTTAAAATTTCATCATTGTTTTTGCCAGTTAGGATAGCAAGCGAGGTTAGCGCCTTTGACTTTAAATTTAGCACCGAAATAAGGCTCATTTTTGCGCTCTCAACCGCAGCCTTGCTTTGTAGATAGGTCATCTCATTTATGCCACCAAGATCAAGCTGCGTCTTGCGAAGCGCTAGCGTATCTTCGTAGGTTTTTAGTGTCTCTTTTAACACCGCTTCTTGCATGTTTAGCGACACTAGAGCAAAATAGCTTTTTGCTACGCTTGAGCTAAGGCTTAGTCTAGCGCTATCGTAGTCAAATTTGCTAGCGTTTAAGCTTTCATTAGCTGCAAGTACGCTATTTCGCACTCTACCCCAAAGATCTATCTCGTAGTTTAGTCCTAAATTTATGCTCGAGCTTCTATAACGTGTTTGAGGCTGCTTGGTGTAGGTTTCACCACTGGTTTTTGCCTTGGTATAACTTGCATTTAAATTTACCCCTGGTAGCAAGTCAGCTTCAGCAATGCCAAGACTTGCCTTTGCTTTTTGTAAATTTAAATATGCAATACGTAAATTTGTATTTTTCTCAAGCGCACTTTCAACAAGAACATTTAAATTTTCATCGTGAAATTCCTTCCACCAAAGATCTCTTATATCGCTTGTCTCGTAAGTGTATGTTGAGGTGAAATTTGTATCCACATTTGGCATATCTGGGCGAAACGAGCAACCAGCCAAAAACGCCGCTGTTATAAGTATAAACGCCTTATTTCTCATCTTTTTTTGCTCCCTTTTTCCAGTATTTTTCATTTAAATTTTCAAGCAAATAGTAAAACATAGGCACGAAAAATATCGCTATCGTAGTAGAAGCGATCATGCCACCAACTACGCCAGTTCCTAGTGAGTGACGAGATGCAGCGCCTGCGCCTGTGCTTATAACCATTGGAAAAACGCCTAGAGTAAATGCGATCGAGGTCATTACGATAGGTCTAAAGCGAAGTTTGGCCGCATTTACAGCTGATTCAAATATGCTCTTTCCGCTCTCGCGCTCTTGCATAGCAAATTCTACGATCAAAATGGCGTTTTTGGCCGCTAGACCGATGAGTAGCAAGAGTCCGATCTCAAAGTAGATATCGTTTGTCAGCCCTCTTATCCAAACAGCTAGCAACGAGCCAAATACTGCAAACGGCACGGCAGTTATGACTGCAAGTGGGATGAGCCATCTTTCGTACTGAGCCGCAAGGATCAAAAAGACAAAGACCATACCAAAGATAAAGGCGACCGTGCCTGTTCCTTGAGAATTTACCTCCTGATACGCCGTTCCAGCCCAGCTTATAGCGTACTCATCGCTACTTAGCGTGTCATTTACGACCTCTTGTATCGCTCTTATCGCATCGCCTGATGTGTAGCCAGGTTTTGGATCGCCCATGATCTTAGCCGCTGGAAAGAGGTTAAATCTATCAACGATATCAGGTCCGATCGATCTTGTAAGCGTTGCTACTGAATTTAGTGGCACCATGCCGCCATCTTTTGAGCGGACGAAAATTTTTCTTAGATCCTCAGGGTTGTTTCTAAAGTTATCGCTTGCCCTTGCATATACGCGGTATGATTTACCCGCAAGGTTGAAGTCGTTTATGTAGTAAGAGCCAAAGCTAGCCGCTATCGTGCTAAAAATTTCGCTCTCGCTTACGCCAAATAGCCTTGCCTTTTCTTTATCAACTGTTATCTTAAACTGGCGGTAGTTTGTCTCAAGCGTCGTTCTTACGCCAGTTAGCTCAGGCCTTGCGTTTGCAGCTGCAGTTACCTTTCTAGCGTCCGCTTCTATCTCGTTGTAGCTCTTGCCGCTCTTGTTTTGTAGATACATCTCAAAGCCGCCAGTCATTGATAGACCCATGATAGGTGGCACATTTACGACAAAGGTCATTGAGTTTTTTGAACCCCTAAGCATGCCGTTAAACTGACCTACTAAAGCATCTGCACCGTCCGTTGCACCCTTTCTTTCATTCCAGTCTTTTAGCTTGACAAAGCTAATGGCTGAGTTTTCTCTAAGTGAGCTAGCTAGCATATCATAGCCTGCAAATCCCATGGTAAATTCGACATTTGGGTTGCTCAAAATGGCGTTACTAATAGATTTTACCTCTTCTTTGGTCTTTAGCATATTTGTTGAAGGTGGAAGCGAGGTGATAACCATCAAAGCGCCCTTATCTTCTGAAGGCACAAGCCCTTTTGGCACTTTTTGAAAAAGGCCATACGTCGCAAATCCCATTATGCCAATGACTATAAAGCTAATGATGACGTGTTTTAAAATTTTTGCCACGCCTGCTGTAAAGAGCCTAGTGCTAAAGTCAAAAAAGTCGTTAAATTTCTGAACTATCCAAAATGGCTTGTTCTCTTGTTTTTTAAGCATAACCGCACAAAGTGCTGGCGTAAGAGTAAGAGCGACAAAGCCTGAGATACAAACAGCAACAACAAGTGTTAGCGCAAACTGCTTTTGTATAACGCCTACAAAGCCCTCCATAAATGAAACTGGCACGAAAACCGCGCAAAGCACGAGCACGATAGAGATGACTGGGGTTTGCACCTCCTCCATCGCCTTAAACGTGGCGTCTTTTACGCTTATCTCTTTATCTTCATGCAAAATTCTTTCAACGTTTTCTATAACGATGATCGCATCATCTACGACGATACCGATGGCTAGAATCAGGGCAAAAAGTGTGATCAAATTTATACTAAAGCCCATCACATAAAGTCCGCCAAATGTGCCTATGATAGAGACTGGCACAGCAAGCATTGGTATGATGGTAGCTCTAAAGCTCTTTAAGAAAAAGTACATTACGATAAGAACTAGCACCATCGCTTCTACGAAAGTTTTTATGACTTCGTCTATTGAGACGGTGATAAATTCAGTTGGGTTGTAGGCTATGGTGTGCTCTAGACCAACTGGATAGGTTTTCTTTAGCTCTTCAAGCTTTGCTTTGACCGCTTCAGCAGTTGCAAGTGCATTTGCATCGTTTTGTAAAAATAGTAAAAGTGGCACTGCTGGCTTGCCATTTAGCATAGCTTCAGATGCGTAGATAGCAGCTCCAAGCTCGACTGTGGCGACCTCTTTTAGCTTAACAACTGTGCCATCTTCGCTTTTTATCAAAATTTCGCCAAACTGCTTTGGATCTTTAAAACGTCCTTCAGAAACTACTGAATAAACATAAGGGTTTTCACCCTTTGATGGCTGCTCGCCGATCTTGCCAGCGGCGTATTGTGAGTTTTGAATTTTTACTTGAGAGATGACGTCGCTTGGAGTTAGTTTAAACTGAGCAAGTCTGTCTGGCTTTAGCCAAATTCTCATCGAATACTCTTTGTTGCCAATTAGCACTGTATCGCCGATACCATTTACCCTTTTGATCGCATCAGCGATGTTTAAATTTACATAGTTATATAGCTCAACTTGGTTCATATTTGGATTTGTAAAGCCAACTACTTGAAGGATCGAACCACTTCTTTCACGCACCGTTACGCCCATATTTTGCACCTCTTGAGGCAATCTTGAAAGGGCAGCTTGCACGCGGTTATTTACATCGATCGTAGCTTGCTTTGATGATGAGCCGATCTTAAAATATACGCTTATATTCATAGTACCTGCTGAACTTGAGGTGCTTTGCATATAAAGCATATTTTCAACACCATTTATCTGATCTTCAATGGCACTTGCGACCGAGTCAGCGATAGTTTGCGCGTCAGCACCGCTATATGTCGCAGTTACAGAGACAGTAGGCGGTGTAAGACTTGGATACTCCTCTATAGGAAGCCCTTTGATACCCATAAAACCTGCTATAACTATGATGATAGATATAACAGTTGCAAATATCGGGCGGTTTATGAAAAATCTTGAAAACATCTATCTGCCTTTACTTGCTACTTGTAGCGTTTGCATCTTTGTTTAAGAAATTTGCGCTTAGGTCTTTGTCAGTTTCAACTGGTGCGCCAACTCCGATTTTAAGGAAGTTACTAACTATTATCTTATCGCCCTCTTCAAGACCCTCAGTCACTACGACCATATCTTTTGTTTGGTAGCTAGTTTTTACATTTTTTTGGCCTACTTTGCCATCTTTTACGACCAAAACATAAGTGTTTGTAGCGCTTTGCTGAAGGGCAACTTGTGGGATGTTAAAGGCATTTTTTTGAACAAATCCGCTCATCTTTATATGACCAAACGCACCTGGTAAAATTTTACCCTCACTATTATCAAAGCTAGCCTTTGCCAAAACGCTGCCAGTTGCGGTATTTACGACGTTATCTATAAAAGTCACTTTGCCAGTGAAATCTTCATTGTTTAAATTTAAAACAGCCTCGCTATTTAGTTGCTGCCAAGCGCCACTATCTAAATTTGCTTTTCTACTTAGATTATCCATGTCTGCGATGTAAAAGTCAGCTTCGATCGGATTTATCTTAGTTAGTCTTACAAGCTGAGTTTGGCTCGCTACTACAAGTGAGCCAACATCGACTTTATTATCGCCCACTACGCCGTCAAATGGAGCCACTATGCTTGTGTAGCCTAGATCTATTTTTGCACTTTTTAAATTTGCTTTTGCGCTTACTAAATTTGCATTTGCGATATCATAAGCTGCAACGGCTGCGTCGTAGTCTTTTTGAGAGACTGCATTTTTCTTATAAAGGGCAGAAATTCTTTTAAACTCAGTCTCGGCATTTTTTAAATTTGCATTTGCGACGCCAACGGCTGCATCAAGTGAGTCGTAGCTAGCTTGATATTTCTCTGGATCTATGAGAAATAGCTTCTCTCCAGCCTTTACCTTATCGCCAGGCTTAAAAAACTGCTTTATGATCGTGCCGCCAACCTTTGGATAGATGATGACATCTTGGTTACTTGTAACTGTGGCTGTGTAGTCAAAGCTAATAGGCACATCTGCTTTTTGTGCAACAAATATATCAACATGAGATGTTGGCATCTGGCGGCCTGCAGCAGCCTTTTTGTCGCCACTTTCAAAGCAGCCAGAAAGCAAAAAAACGGCAGCTGAAAGCACAAGAAAACTTTTAAATTTCAACATAAAAACCTCTCTTAATTTTAAATTTTAATCCCAAGTTTAGTTTTGTAATTTTCATTACAAATTATAAAAGTCACTGACTATAACTAAATATAAATTAAAAGTCAATTCTACTTTTTAATGATGCCATTTAAAAATAGCTCCACGCACAAAGCAACGTGCTCTTCGCGTTCTTTTTTGCTTAGTTTTGGCTCTTCGTCTAATATGAGGGCGTTGTAGTAATGTGACCCCTTTACATTTTCTATAAAGCATTTTGCAGCAAATTTGGCTGGAAATTTTGGATTAAGCTCGGCTTTTACCTCATCTCTTTCAAAGAAATTTATAAGTACAAGGTCGATCCTATTTAAAATTTGATCTAAGAATGTCCTGCCAAGTTTGCCGCCATTTTTAGGGCCCTCGCTCATCATTATCCTGCCAAGTGAGATATTTTTCTTGGTGCAGATGATAGAAAAAATAATGGTTGCAAATTTAGTTAAAAACTCCTCCAAGCTGTGAGAAATTTTAAGATCTATTCTCTCATCGACCTCTTTTATAAGCGCATCTATCTCTTGCTCGATGATCGCTTGAAAAAGCCCCTCTTTGCTCTCAAAAAATGTGTAAATGCTAGCAAGCGAGCCGCCACTTATCGCCACGATATCGCTAAGGCTTGTCTTTTCGTAGCCATTTTTTAAAAATAGCTCAAGCGCTGTTTTTACGATGAGTTCGTATCGTTTTTTGCCCTTTTCTGAGATCGCCATTTCACTTCCCACTAAATTTTTGCCATTTTATCATCTTTTAGGATAGATAAAGGTGCTAGCCCTTTGCACGCTAATAGTTGGCTCGTCAGTTGCATAAGCTTTTATATTTATATGTTTTAAAAGATCTTTTTCGCTTGTGTTTTCATTTTTTGATTTTAGCGTGACGATGACCTTTTGTTTTGCACCAGCTTTTAGCGTAAATGGCTTATTTGGACGAGAAATTTCTATGCTTTTATCATCTATCTCAAAGTAAAATTTATGCTCTTTGCTTTGGGTATTTTGCACTAAAAATACATAAGAATTTTCAACCTCACCTTGATCTAAAACCTTGTAAAGCTCGCTTGTTCTATTTATATTTAAAAGCATGCTCTCTTTTTTACCACTCATCAGCGCTGCAGCTACCAAAACTACGCACAAAATGACAAGATAAGCAACCGTTCTAAATCTAAAAATTTTCACCTTTTTATTTTCATTTTGAGAATTTATGCTTCTCCACTCTATAAGCGAGCTTTCGTTAAAATGCCCCATCACTTTAGCGCACGCGTCGCTACACTCAAGGCAGTTTATGCACTCAAGCTGCATGCCCTTTCTTATATCTATATGCGTCGGACATATCCTCACGCAGGCCTCGCATCCAGTGCAAAGCGCGCCTTCTTCTTTTGGCTTTTTAAATTTTTCTTTGCCATCATATATGACGCCACCTCGTTTTTGATTATAAATAACTTGGATCGTGTCGCTATCAAACATAACTGACTGCACCCTCGCATACGGGCAGACATAGACGCAGAAATTCTCTTTTAAAATGACCACGTCATAGACTAGCCAAGCAGCGATGCTAAGCCAAAATGCAAGTAAAATTTTATGTTCGCTTGGCTCGCTTATATAGGCTAAAAACTCAAATGGCGGCACAAAAAACCACATGAAATTTGCAGCTATGATAAGGGCTAAAACGCACCAAATTCCAACTGCTAATGCACGCTTAAAAATTTGACCTTGTGGTTCATTTTGTTTGTTTTGGATATTTTTTCTGATCTTTAAAATTTTAGTTTGCAAAAGGTCACGAAAGAGCGTTCTAAAAATGGTCTGCGGACAGCTCCAGCCACACCAGATACGCCCTGCAAGCGTCGTTAGGAAAAATATAGTCAAAAACAAAGTGATAAACAAAAATGGCAGCAAATATAGCTCTTGCATATCAAATTTTGTAAAAAATAGATCAACTCTGCTCTTATCAAAGCTCAGCAAAAATAGCTGCGAGTCATTTATCCTGATAAATGGCAAAATAAATACAAATAACGTGATACAGGCAAAAAAAATGTAACGCCTCTTGGCGTAGCTAAGATGAAGATCCTTTGACATGACAATCCCTTTTTGAAATTTTAAGATTATAAATTTTGGGTTATTAAAAAAGTATTAAATATTTTAAATTTGCCTAAAAGCTTAAATTTATAAAAAACAGACTATACTCA
>NZ_CALACG010000250.1 GCF_937890585.1 uncultured Campylobacter sp. | reverse complement strand
GTGATAATGTAGAAAAAATTTATGAAAATAAAATTTAAATCAATCTAAGAGGAGCTAGACCCAAAGCGAGTCTAGCAAATTTGAAGTTATTTTGAAGCGACCATTTCGTTGTATGAGCTAAATATCTCTCTGCTAAGATCTTCAAGCTTTCTAAACTCAGTGACAAAATGTTTTAAATTTTTCTCGTTATAGCCCTTGCCAGCTTCTGTCAAGATGGCTTTGATGTTTTTGTTAAACTCATCCACTAAATGGCGTGATTTTTCGTAAATTTTAGTGTGACTAAAGCTCTTTGCGCACTCATTTTCATACCACGCTACAAGATCATCTGCGTCTTTTGCTATATCGTCGCCGTAACCCTGCTCATTTACAGTGTCTGAATAAACACCCACTTTATAAACGATGATAGCTATCTTTGCGATGATGCCAAAGGTCTTGTTTTCTACGTATTTTGAAGTGTTTGCAGTCTCTTTTGCGTTTTTGTTAAAGCTTGCGAGAATTTGCTTAAAGTTTTCAACATTTACTGTGGCGATCTTTGAAATTTCATCGATCTTTTTAGAGTTTTCGTCGATATCTTTAGCCTCTTGCTGAAGTGTCTGGATATTTACGCCGATCTCGTGTGTCGCTTTTTGCGTATTTTCAGCGAGCTTTCTAACTTCATCGGCAACGACCGCAAAGCCGCGTCCATGCTCTCCTGCGCGTGCTGCCTCGATAGCTGCGTTTAGAGCTAGTAAATTTGTCTGCTCGGCTATATCTTTTATCAAATTTACAACCGAAGTGATGTCGTCGGTTCTGTTATTTAGCGTGCTGATAGCGTGGCTTGAACCGTCTATTAGCTCCTCAAGCGATCTCATATTTACGCTTAGCTCATTTATGCTTTGCGTCGTATCCTCGGCGATCCTAGCTGTATCTTTTGCAGTAAGAGCCATTTGGCTGAGATTTTTTATATTTTCATTTAGGTCGTTTCTAACATCCTCTATCCCATTGTTGCCATTGCCAAGGGTGTCGAGCTCTTTTGAGAGTATGCCTCTTACCTTGCTTTTTTGTCCGTCTTTTATGCCAGTAACGCCGCGGCTCATCGAAATGGCATTTTGCTTAAATGCCCCACGAAAACCCTCTGTGAAGATATTTCTATACTTTACTCCGTTTTGTGCAAAGCTTATAGAGGTTGAAATTTCTCTTTGCAGTGCTTCTACTTGGTCAAGCAAGTCGTTTATGCCAAGAGCTACTTCATAAAGCGGGTCGCTCTCTTTTATATTTACTATTCTAGGCTCTAATATACCGTTTCTTGCTGAGCTTATTACGTTTAAAATTTCGCTTATAGATTCTATTTTTTTACCAAACATCTTATAGCCTTTGTAGGTTATTTATAAATTCGTCGTAGCTTAGATTTTTCTCATTTAAAAAATCTGTCAGAAATTTCGTAGAAGCCTCCATGCCGTTACTCTTTTCAACCGACAAAAGTTTTTGATACATAGGCTCTATTACCTCGATCGCCTTTGGATTTGGCTTGCGTCTTACTGAGTAGTAGCCAACTGCGTTGTTGTGGTCATCAACTGAGGCTGTAATGTTTGCAAAAACCCAGTAATATCCCCCATCAAAGCTCTTATTTTTTACATAAGCAAAAATTTCCTCTTTGTTTTGTATGCGCTGCCAAAGTAGCTTAAAGATAGCTCTTGGCATATCTGGGTGCCTTATGATGTTGTGCGGTTTGCCCAAGACCTCAGACTGCTTAGCGCCAACGATCTTTAAAAATGGCTCATTGCAGTATGTGATACGTCCTTTTAGATCGGTCTTTGAGACTAAAAAAGCACTCTCTTCGACCTTATGTTCTTTATTTTCAGACATCTTCTCTCCTTTAAGATTTTATTAATTTTTAGTTTTTAACGGCTTTTGATAGATCCCACATCGGCAAAAATATACCAAGAGCTAGTAAAAGCACCATCGCTGCTATAAAAACAAGCAATATCGGCTCGATATAGTTTGAGATGTTGTCGATAATATCATTAAATTTCATCCTGTAATAATCAGTTACTTTTTGCGTCATATCCTCCAAGCTACCACTTTGCTCGCCAGCGCTTATCATCTGGATCAGCATATTTTCATATAAATTTGTATCTCTAAACGCTTCTGTGAGGCTCACACCCCTGCCAACTAGCACCTTCACGCCGCTAAGTCGCCTTTTTATATCTTTGTTTGAAACTGTTATGACGGCTGTATCTAGCGCGTCTGCGATAGGAAGGCCAGCACGAACAAGCTCGGTAAAGATAAGGTTAAACCTGCTCATATTTGAGAAAAATATGATCTTGCCAATGAGATAAACTTTCAAAAGGTGCTTATCGACCTTATCTTGAAAATCTTCACTCTCAAGGTAGTATTTTCTAAGCAAATATCCGATAAATGCAAGTGCTCCAAGGATATAAAAGCCGTAGTTTGTCATGACATACTCGATGTTTAGTAAGATTTTTGTCGGCAGTGGTAGCTCAGCGTTTAGCTGCTCGAAAATTTCTCTAAACTGCGGCACGACCATTATCATAAGTATGACAAAGGCTAGTATGATAGCACAGATGACGGTTATCGGATAGCGGATAGCTTTTTTAAATTTTTGCTGGTTGTCCCAGACCTCTTGCAGGATAGAGGCGAGCTTTGCCAGCGCGTCAGCCATATTACCAGTGCTCTCGCCAAGTCTTATCATCGCTAGCGTCACGTCGCCAAGCTCTTCTTTGAAATTTTCTATACTATTTGTGAGACTTGAGCCTTGATTTAGCTCGTCATCTATCGTTTGAAATATAAATTTTAAGCGTTTATCCTCGGTAGAATTTGCAACCTCTTTGATACTATCGTGGATAGAAATTCCGGCATTTGTCATAACGCTAAGCTGCCTTATGGTGGCAACTAAATTTGGAATTTTGACCTTTGGGTTTGAAAAGGCATTTGCGATGATATTTTGCAAATTTTCAAAGTCGTTTGCGCTAGAAGTTTGCGTCTCTTTGATCCTCACGATCATACCAGTAACGTTTGCCTTGTCTTTTATCTCACTTTTATTATTTGCCTTCAAGCTCATCTTATGGCGTTTGCCGTTTTGGATGTATTCTACTTCAAAATATTTCATATCTTAGCAACTCTATAAACTTCTTCAAGTGTTGTTACGCCGTTTGCAGCGCGTATAACGCCGTCATGAAACATATCTATAAAGCCATCTTCATAGGCCGACTTTTTGATCTCATCTTTTGAAGCGCCATTTGCAACAAGACTTGCGATGTGATCACTAATAGGCAGAATTTCGCTTATCATCTCACGTCCCAAATATCCAGTTTGTGAGCACTGCGGGCAGCCGACATTTTTATAAAACTGATAACCCTCTGGCAAAAATTTCTTAACTTCATCAAGCGCTTTTTGAGAGAGTGTGATCTTTTGTTTGCAGTGTGGACAAAGCTTTCTAACAAGCCTTTGAGCCTCGATACAAACGAGTGCACCGCTTACTAGATATGGCTCGATACCCATGTCGATCATACGAGGTAGGGCGCTTATGGCGTCGTTTGTGTGTAGGGTAGAGACTGTCTCTTAT
>NZ_CALACG010000249.1 GCF_937890585.1 uncultured Campylobacter sp. | reverse complement strand
CTATTCGTCGGCAGCGTCAGATGTGTATAAGAGACAGAGATCGAAGAGGCGATGAAGCAAATTCGCCCGCAAGTTGATGAATTTATGAAAAACGTCAAGGAAGGCGATAAGATCGCAGGTAGCAGTCAAAGCATAAGTGAGCTTTCAAACAAGATCAAGCAGATGTTGCCTGACGCAAAAGATCTGGATCACAAAAATTTCATAAATGACAATATGCTAAAAATGTTTGACGAGCTTCTAGCTCAAAATGAGGCAAACAAAAACCTATTAAGTGCGACAAAAAGGCTATTTGATACCTTGCTTGACGAGAGCAACAAACTATCTTACTACGCATAAATTTAGGGCCTTTTGGCTCTAAATTTTAACTAGCGCCTCTCTTTGATAAAAGAGGTGCGACAAGACTATCACGAAATAAAGCTGAAAAAATAGCCCAACAAGCGGCACAAGCGATATTAGATAAAACAAAAATGTAAAAGCTATAAATTTTATCCCGCCACCTTCAAGCAGCGCAAGCTCAAATTTCTCGCTATCAAGCGTGTTTGAGCCAACGTCTATTAGCAAAAGTTTATAGTAGATGTAAAAAAATGGTACGTTTATGATGAAGAAATTTAAGACTGGCACAAACAAAAGCGGCAAGCAAACAAGCAATATCCCAAGAAATTTCATGATCTCAACCATCATCACCTTTAACACTCTAGCCGTGCTAGCCTCGCTTTTAAGCACGTAGTTGTAGTGCCTTTTGTTTATCTCTTTAGCCACAACTGGCGTTAAAAAGCCAGCTACGATTAGGGCGATCACAATACTAATGATGATCGTTAAAAAGGTGCTTAAAACATAAAAAAGTATGCTAACTATCCACTTTGTAGCGCTAAAGCTTAAAATTTTAATAACTATAAAAGATAGCGTCGAGTTTGTCTCCAAAAAGGCGAAATTCTCGTTTTTAGCGCCATCGCTTAAAAGGTCAAATATCTCGCCGCCTCCCCAGATCGTAAGCCACGCAAGGCTTGCGATGCTAAGAAAAAGCGGCAATATAGATAGCGTTATAAATTTGGCTGTGAAAAAGTCTTTAAAGCCAAGGCGAAGAAGATTTATCATTTTACCTTTTTGTACTCACGCTCAAGTGCGGCGTAAATTTCATCTATCTTACTAGCGCCATTTGATAAAATTTCGCTCATCACTTCGTTATCTTCGCGTCCGTTCCAGTTTTTCTTGTAGCTTCCCTCTTTGTAGCCGTTGTTTTGGCGAAAGCGATTTAGCACGTTTTTAGCGATATAGCACTCATAAAGCGAGTATAAATTTACGCCACATTTTAAAGACATTGAGAAATAAATTTTAAAGATATCAAAGATATCATAGTCAAAGCCGCTGCACTCATGTATGAGCATCTCAACATCGTTCATGATCTCATAAATGCTCTCATCTTCAACCTTTAATGGCTCTTTGCAATAGTCACTAAAGCCACTTGACTGGCAGATATCCTCAGCCAAAGTTTCAACATCGCCAAGCTGTTTTGCCTTGTAAATTTGTAGCGCTAGGCTCATTATAAAGTGCCAGATATCGACAACCTCGATGCGTAAATTTTGCTCATCAGTCTTGGCATCTATGCTCTTCCAGTGCTTCCAAGCAAAGCTGTCGATAAGCTCGGCGCACTCCATATATATGCAACGTCTCCAGCTTATGAGTTTATTTTTATTTGTATATCCGCTCTCCCAACCAAGCCCGTTTGTCTCGTCATTTAGGCTTTGTTGCATCTTTAACATCTCTAAAATTATCGCTCTTTCATCCATTTTTTATGCCTTTTTAAATTTTGTGGATTATAACCAAAAAAAATTAATGCCTTTTACCTTGACTTAAATCATTTTAAGTATAAAATTTAACCGCTAAAATGCCAGAAATTTCAAAGGAGAAAAAATGAGAGATCAAAATTTAGTAGTTTGCAACGTCTGCGGACTAAAAAGCAGCGATGACAAAAATGCAGTTTTCATCCACGCTCACAAAAACGGCGAAGAGGTAGATATCTGCACTAGCTGTATCCCAAGCGTGATACATGGCTCAGGCATGGTCGTAAAGTCAAACGAAGAGATAAAGGCTGAAATTTAAATTTCAGCTATCATTTGAGGGTTTTGCCTCAAATGGTCTTCAAATTCAACCGCACTCATAGGCCTAGATAGCGCATATCCTTGCATCTCAGCACAATCAAGATCCTTTAAAAGATTTAAAATTTCTAAGCTCTCAACGCCCTTTGCAGTTGCTTTTAGTTTCATCGACTTTGCCAAATTTATAATGGCCGTAACTATTTGCATGTCTAGTTTGCTGTTAGCGATTTGAGAAACAAAGTCGCTTGCTATCTTTATGCGGTCGATCTTATACTTTCTAATATAGACAAATGACGTATATCCTGATCCAAAGTCATCCACACAAACATCAATGCTATTTTTGTCCAAGAGTGCAAAAATTTTATCCAGCGTCTCCTCATCGTTTTTCCAGATATCCTCGCTAAATTCAAGCTCAAAATGTCTTGGATTTAGATGGTGCGAATTTAGTGCTAACATAAAGTCATTCACAAATTTCTCAGATGTGCTTTGAATTTTAGCTACATTTATGCTTATTTTTGGGATTTTTAGCCCTTTGTTTTGCCACATGACAGCTTGTTCTATGGTTTTTGAAATACCAAGTGTGCAAATATCGTTTAAAATATCGCTGTTTAGGCTTGCTATATCCATAAACTCATTAGCTTCTTTTAGTCCATACTCTTGCGACTGCCATCTTAAAAGTGACTCTACATAGATCATTTTTGAGTTTTTTATGTCATATATCGGCTGAAAATATACCTGAAAATCATCTTGCAAATTTGCCTTTTTAAGTGCGATCTCTATGCTTGAGTTAAGGTGCATCTCACTATCGATCATATCATTATAGAGCATTGGATTTAAGACTGGATTTTGTTTGGCGTAGTACATCGCCATGTCAGCTTTTTTGATGATGGTTCTTGGGTCGCTTATATTTGTCTTATTTACAACATGTATACCAACCACACTTTTAATAGAAAAATGATACTTTTCGATTTGTATAGGTTTTTCTATGGCCTCTCTTAGTTGATAGCCAAGATTCATACGCTTTGTATGGCTATCTAGTTCCATCTTTGCAAGTACGACAAACTCATCAGCCCCAATCCTAGCGATAGTTTCTTGCCTATTGCAAACTTCTCGTATACTTTTTGCAATAGCCTTTAAAATTTTATCCCCAACTCCATGTCCATAAGAGGTATTTATATTTTTAAAGCGGCTTACGTTTATGTAATAAACTGCAATTTCTTGTTTATCCTCAAGTAAGTTGCACATACTTTTTAGCTCATTCATCAAAAAAGCTCTGTTGCCAAGAGAAGTAAGATAGTCCTTTTCAGAAACCCCCTCTAAGCTCAAATTTAACATTTCTAGCTCATTTGTTTTGCTATGTTTTTCTTTTTCTTTGCTATCGCGTAAAATTTTATCTTTCTGTAAAGCTTCATCATTTTGGTTAGAAACTCTAACGTAATAATTTACAATAGCACCGGCTACAATTACAGAT
>NZ_CALACG010000248.1 GCF_937890585.1 uncultured Campylobacter sp. | reverse complement strand
ATACAAAGAGCAAAGGAGATAAAATGAGACCTACTTTTGAAGATTTTAAAGCAAAAGCACTAGAAAAAGACGAAGTGAGAAAAGAGTACGATAGACTAGAAGTTGAATTTGATTTAAAGTTAAAGCTTATAAAGATTAGAAAAGCGGCAAATCTTACTCAAGATGAGATAGCAAGTAGAATGAATACTAGCAAGAGTAATATCTCAAGACTAGAGAGCTTAAATTCTAAAATTTCCCCAACAATCTCTACTTTAAATGCCTATGCTAATGCTGCTGGATATAGGCTGGATGTAAATTTTGTGCAATAGTTTTTAAGATTTCACCATATATTCTTTATCTTATCTTAAATGGATCAATAGAGAATAAAAAGCAAAATCCATAACCAGTTTACTATTCACATACATTTAATATTATCCATCAAAAAGCCATCTTTTATTTCATCTGGGCGAGGATACTTTTTGTCTGACAAGTCAGACAAAAATACCTCGTTAGGGATAGTCCCTAAAACCCCATATTTATTATACAGCCTAAAAAATTACTGTATTTTGTTCCATAAGAACCAAACACTAATAACTCAAACGCATCTTTATTTTCAAAAAAATACCCTCCTTACTGGTTTGTCCAGTAAGGAGGGTACATATCAAAACCCTTCTCTTTTTCTTTTATAGAACTTTTGCGTTATATACTTCTTCGGGCTTAGCGGCCAATAGTCTTGCTGCCATATCTTTTTTCATCTGAATCAAAGTAGTCTCTTCTTCTTCACTTCTATCTTCTTTTCTTGCTAATTCAATAAATTCTTTTAGTACAAAACCTGGCTTTATGGTTATAACAACTGTTTTATCTCTATACTTGAATTTAAAATAATATCTTCCATGGGGACTTTCTAAGACTTCTTCAGCTTCTTTTAAATTAATATCAACGGAAATTCTACCATCTGTTACGCATCTTGTTACCATTTCAAAAGCATCTAGCCCTCCCGGTCCAGGAAATGCTGTAATAAGATATATCTCTCTTCTTTCTAATAATTTCCCATCATCTAAAAGTGGAAAGGCTCTACTCATGACTTGAAATGCATGAGCTACTCCCCCGGGATAACCTACACCATGATAGTTTAGTAAATCATCAAAGCTATATTCTAATTCATGTCCTTTTTCTAATACTTTTATTTTATCCATGTTTCTTCCTTTCTTGTTAAAACTACTTCCTCAATATTGTAGCAACTTCATCATCTGATAATTTGTAATCATATACATATTCAAAGAAATTCTTTAACTCTACTTCCATGTCCATATCTGAAAACAATTGTGGATACTGTATTTTTGCAGCCCATTTAACTGTAAGCGGAGTTTCAACCCCAGGAGGATCCCACCTATAAACACCTATAGGAATTTTGTATACTTGTTTGTTAGCTACAGCTTTAATTGTTGACCAGTTTCTACCTTCCTGCTTATTTTCAATAAAGTCTTCCGGCATTAAGTCTGAATGATTTCCTAAATAAATGATATCAGGGTTCCATACAATCATCTGCTCCATGTCCACTTCAGCCAATTTACCCTTAAGCTCGTGGGCCGGATTATAGGCTCCACTTGGTTTCATCCAATGGTCGTATGTTTTTATAGCTATTTTCATGTCACTATAAAACTCTATAACTTTTGGTTTATCTTCATCTTTTATTTCAGCTAACTTTGATGTTACTTCATTAATTCCTTTGTCCATATATTCAACTAATAAGTCGCCACGTTCTTTCTTTTGAAGTACTTCAGATATTATTTTTATATTTTCTTTTATACTGTCAAATTCTGCCCTCTTTAAAGCTACTACCTTAAGTCCTGCAGCTTCCATTTTTTCAATTTCTTTCTCACTATTCAAATAAATAAACACTACATCCGGTTTTAGCTTCAATAACTCTTCCACGTTAACAACTGAGTCCTTTGAACACCATTTAGTATTCGCATTAGCTAGTTGTGGATACATGTTTTTTAAAACACTTTCTTCAAAAGCTTTAATAGAAGATGGGTTGCATCCTACAATTTTATCTGTCTTTCCATCAATTGCATATATTATAGACGGAAGAGGCTTGTCCACCGTTGCAATTCTTTCCGGTGTTTTTTCAAATTTAATCGTTTTTCCTCTAACATCAGTAACCGAGTATTCGCTTTCTTTTACCTTTTTAACTTCTTGCACTTGACTAGCTTCTTTTTCCTTGTTTTCACTGATTTCATTTTTATTACTTTGAGAGCTGCCGCCACAAGCATTTAAAATTAATGCTAGTACTAAAAATAATAATAAACTAATCCTTCTTTTCATTTTTCCTCCTTCGAAAATTATACACTTAGTGGATAAACTCCAAACAAATCTGCAACTTCTTCTCTTAATATATGAGGTCTTTGTCTAAGAGCTTTGCCAACTTCTATCTTTCTTTCTAAATCAACTTGATTAATTCTTTCTTTTAATTTTCCTTCTTGTTCACTCCTTTCTTTAGCAGAGTAAGGTTCTTGATATAGGGTTTTAATAGCTTCATTAATTTCATCTTTTGAATTAAAGGTTCCCAGTACAGAATCTATAAAGGGAAAGGACAGAATATATGCATATGCCGCTTGAACCAAAGTTTGGTCTTCTTTTATACGAATAGCGTTAAATATATCTTCATAAAGCAACAAGTCTCCTGTTGCCAGCGGATTCATAGCTATTGTCCCTATATCTTTTTCATGAGTCTTCATTATTCCTTTTAATCTGTATTTGGAATTAATTATATTAAAGCCCTGTAAACTATAATCAAATTTATACTCCCCAATCATCTCAATTAGTTCTTTATTTTGTAAGTGTGAAGAAAAAGTAATATGCTTAATAAGTCCTTCTTCTCTTGCTTTTTCCATCTCTCTTATAGCTCCATAGTTTTTAGCTCCTCTCCATTCTTCAAAAGATTTTACACCCCAAAGACAAGTAAAGGAGTCAATACAACTTATTCCTAAATTCTTCAAAGAATTTTCAAGATTTTTTCGAAATGTTTTAGAATCTCCGGCATGTGTCTTTGACATAATATAAAATGGTTTTTTATGCTTCTTCATTTCTTTTATGGCTATACCTAATATAAGTTCTGAACAATTGTTTCCATAAGTATCGCCGGTTTCAAAGAAATTTATTCCTTGTTTATATGCATAGAAGAAATTTTCTGCATGTTTATCTATATCTTGAGGATTCTTTAAGTGATGACTTCCCATAGATATTCTTGAAATTTGTATGCCTGTAGATCCTAATTTTCTATATTCCATTCATTAACCTCCTTCTAACAGTTCTATATGGTTTTATAAGGTGCAACTGTTTTGTATTCAACTTCTTCTGCTTGAAAAATTAAAATTTTAGCTTTGATTTGAAAATACTTTTGTAAGTTATCTTCAGTAATGGCTTTCGAACTTTCATCAAAGGTTGTTTTGTAGTCACTACCGATAAACAAAGTTTTGTCAGATATCTGCAATGCATGACTAGGAAAATGAGTGTTTATTATGCAAGCAGATTTTTTATTTACATTTATATGTTTAATTGCCTCTATGATTCTAATTTGATTCTTCATATCCAGGTTTGACTCCGGTTCATCTAAAATAAGAAGTTTTGGATTAGAAACAAGAGCTCTCGCAATCATAACCATTTGAAGCTCTCCTCCGGATAGCTCATCACAGTATCTATTTGATAGCTTTTCAACTCCTAATTCTTTTAAAGTTTCATAAGCTTTATCATAATCTTCCTTCGTAGGGATATGGAAAAAACTGTTTTCCTTGTCTAAACCCATCACAACCATTTCTAAAACCCCATAACTAAACACACTTTTCTTAACTTGAGGAACATAACTTAAGTTTTCCCATAATTCTTTTTCTGCATATTCATTTATATCTTTGCCGAACAATAAGGCTTTTCCCGTGTCCCATTTTAAAAACCCCATAAGACACCTTAAGAAAGTAGTTTTACCCACCCCATTGGGTCCAAGAATAGACATTACTTCTTCTTCTTTTAAATCAAATGAAATATCTTTTAAAATTTTTCTCTTGTCATATGAAAAAGTACCTTTTTTAACTTGGAGTATCATCTTCTTTCTCCCGAATTCTTTCTAAGTATAGTTATGAATAATGGCGCACCTATAAATGCTGTTAATATTGAAATGGGAATTTCATTGCTTGTAGCTGCTCTTGAAAGGGTATCTATCAGTAATAAATAAATTGCTCCCATAACACAACAAGTTGGAATAAGGTACCTATTATCATTTCCGATAACCATTCTCGCCAAATGGGGAATTATTAAACCTATCCATCCTATAATTCCACATACAGAAACTGTAGTTGCAGTTATCAATGTTGAGAGTAAGATAACCACAATACGTAATTTTTTTACATTAATTCCTAAAGACCTAGCCTCATCAGAATCTAGAGATAAAAGATTCAATTTCCACCTTAATAGAAAGAAGCCGAAAATACAAGGTATTATTATTATTGAACAAATAACAAGGTCTCTATAGGATACACTTGCTAAACTTCCCAGCAACCACATAGTGATAGTTGGAAGCTTATCTTCCGGATCTGCTATATATTTAATAAATGATATTGAAGCATCAAATAGTGACTTTACAATTACTCCGGATAAAACTAACACATACAAATCTGTTCGTTTTTTTACTCTGGATAGGTTTAAAACTATATAAACTGCTAAAAGCCCCAGAAGCAAAGAAACATGCTGAGTCACTATCATGTCTAGGGATAATAATATAGATAAAGCCGCCCCAAAACCTGCTCCTGAAGACACCCCTAGTATGTCCGGGCTAACTAAAGGGTTTGAAAAAACAGTTTGATATGCTGCTCCTGCCAGTGATAGCCCTGCACCTACTAAAACTCCCATAAGTATTCTAGGTAGTCTTATGTCAATTATTACACTAGTTTCATATACATCTAAGCCGCTAACATCTCCGGTTATTGTTTTGTATATAATCATAAATGCTTTATAGGGGCTAACCGGATATCTTCCTAAACAAATAAAAGTTAGTATTAAAAGCAATAGCAATACAAAGAGAACCAATATGCATAATTTTTTATTCTTAAAGAAACCTTTTCCCATTTATCCACTCTTTCTAATTAATAGTAAAAATCTTTTATATAGTCTCCTATCCTCAATATAAAGAAGTTAACAAAATCTTTTTAGATATTTGCTCTAAATTAGGACTTAAGGATAAGTCATAAGAGATTATTTCATTTGTATACATATCAAGTATTGGTGAAATGTAGCATTTACCCCATGAAAAGTTAAATTGAGATACATCAGTACTCCATTTTTGTAACGGCTTATCAGCTTTAAAATTTCTGTCTATTATATTATCAGCAATCTTGCCTACTTTACATTTGTATGAATGATATTTTTTCTTTACACTATTAAGAATCCTATTATGAGTTACTTCATAATCTCCGTTTGCCATGATTTACCCTCATTTCTTTAAATGTAACTTGGTTGTATTATAGCACTTGTTATATTTGAAAGTCAAGATATTGATACGCATATTCATCTTTAAAATGGTCATCATCATACTCTTCATATACATAATCATAATTTAACCTAAAATGCACATTACCAATGTACGCATCTACCATTGTTGTGTTAGCAGTCGGTTTTTTAGTGTAGGCTTCGATAGTTAGGCTTGCTGGCAAAAAAGATTCTTGGTAAGTAAATTCACTTTTGGCAATAACACATTTTTCATTTAGGTATGAACTACAAAATTCTAAAAACTTAGCTCCTAATTCATCTGCTAGCTCTCTTTGTGTGCTAGCCAAATCTACAAACTGATGTGTCCCGTGAGGTAGATCACGTCGCCGATTTTGATATTTGAAAGATCCTCTGGCGCGATCGGCGTGGTTAAAATTTTCTTACTCATAGCGCGAACTCCTTGTGCGATTTTACAGCAAAACTTAGCTGCTCGTTCCAGATGATGTGGCCTTTGCGGTGCGACCAGCAGCCTACATTTACAGCAACGGCGATGACACTTGGGTGGCGAGCGCAGTTTTCTATATGTACGCCCATCACGGAGCTTGCGCCGCTCATGCCTTGTGGGCCCAGACCTATTTTATTTATGCCATCTTCTAGCAACTTTTCAGTTAATGCGGCTCGTTCGTTTGGATTTTTAGAGCCCAAAGGTCTCATCAGCGCCTTTTTAGAAAGCAAGGACGCTACGTCGATCGAAGTACCCACGCCAACACCTACCAGTAGCGGCGGACAGGCGTTTATGCCATAGCTCGTCATTATATCCATGACGAATTTAACGACACCCTCATAGCCCATGCCAGGCATCAAAACGGTCGCTTTGCCAGGCAGGCTACAGCCGCCACCTGCCATATAGGTGTGTATCTCGCACTCGCTACTATTTGGCACGATCTCCCAAAACACGCTCGGCGTGCCCTTGCCGACGTTTTTGCCGGTATTATACTCGTCAAATGTCTCGACGCTGTTATGGCGCAGCGGAGCCTCGCGAGTAGCTTGCAGCACCGCCTCTCGCAGTAGCTCTTCAAGCTCGCCGATAAGCGGAAAATTTGCGCCACATCTTACGAAAAACTGGATCACTCCAGTATCCTGACAGGACGGGCGGTTTAGCTGCTTTGCAAGGCGCTGGTTTTCAAACATTGTTTTGTAGATCTCCTTTGCCAGCGGCTGTGTCTCGCGTTCGCTAAGCTCCAGCAGCTTTGCCGTCACGTCGTCGGGCAGTACCTTGCCCGTGTAGCCGACAAATTTCGCCATGACCTCAATCATCTTTTGCACAGCTTTTTGTTTATCCATCGCTTCTCATTTGCCAAATTTTACTTTCAAATTTTTCATAAGCGCCCGCTAGGACGCAGCCAACCGCGTAGCAGAGCAGATCGGCGAAATCAAACGTTCCGCCGATCATTACTTTTAAAATTTTATTTTCTATGCCTAAAATTTGCACGGCACCAAAATACTGCGCGAGCTCCGAGGCTGCCGCGAACGCGAAAATTTTAAGTGGCAAATTTGACGGCGGCGCGCTAAATGTAGCCCGCGTCAAAGCGTAAAGCAAGATAACCGCCAAAACGTCGCCCGTGTAGTGGCGCACAAAGCCGCCCTTTACGCAGATCGCGATGTAAATTTCTACCGCTAAAATCATGCCAGCCGCGGCTAAAAATGCTAGCCTAGTTCGCGCGCTTTGCCTTGTTTGCAGCTTTTGCATGCGCTTTGCAGCACTTTTTTGCTCGCTTAAATTTTCCTCTAGCAACGCTTTTCTTTTAAATTTAGCCGTTAAATTTGCCTCGCAAGCGGCGTAAAATTCAGAGATGATTTATCAGGCTCGCGTTATACGCGGCGCCGAATCCGTTGTCGATATTTACGACGCTGACGCCGTTTGCGCAGCTGTTTAGCATCGCTAGCAGTGCCGCTAGTCCTCCAAAATTTGCCCCATATCCCACGCTCTGGTAGGCACTGCGATCACTAGAGAGCTTACAAGGCCTGCTAACACGCTAGCAAGTGCGCCCTCCATGCCCGCCACCGCGATCACGACCTTTGCATCACGTATCTCATCGAGCTTTGCGACCAGCCTATGTAGTCCTGCCACGCCAACATCGGTAATTTTTCTCACATCGTTGCCTAGAAATCTCGCCGTTTCGTACGCTTCCTCCACTACCGCGCCGTCGGCGGTGCCTGCGGAAACTATCGCGATGTAGCTTTGCGTGAGCGCGGGCTCTTTAAATTTGACGCTGATGACGCGGCCACGAGCATTAAAATTTGCCTGCGGAAAGATCTCACGTATGCGTTCAAAAACATTCTCATTTGTTCTTGTGATTAGGATATTTTCATTTTTTTCGCCGATCACACTAGCAATTTGCAAAATTTCATCATCTGTTTTATTTGCCCCATATATCACCTCACCAGTACCGTTTCGCAAAGCACGCTGAGTGTCGATTTTGGCGCAGCCCGCATCGCTAAAAGGAAAATCCCGTAAAAACTCTATCGCTTCGTGCTCGCTTTTTTCACCCGATTTTACGGTACGGATGAAATTTAAAGCCTCATCTTTCGTCATTTAAAATCTCCCCGCGAAGTCCCTTTAAATCAAGCAAAATATCATACTCGCCAAGCGCGGCGATCTCGCGTACGACGGCGCTAAAATCTCCCGCGCAAAAGCGCCTAGTCTCGCTCGCACCCATTTGCAGCTTAAAGGCTTTGCCGTCAAATCGCGCGCGAATGTTTAAAAATCCATGCGAGATTAGCAGATTTTCGGCTCGCTCCACGAGCGAAATTTCCTCCGCGGAAAACTCCCTATCGTGCGGTAAACGCGTCAGAAGGCACGCGTAACTGGGCTTATCCGCGGTCGGCAGTCCAAGCTCGCGGCTAAGCTCTCTAATCTCTGATTTTTTGAGGCCTTTAAGTGGCGAAAGCACGCCAAGCTCGTCTTTTGCTTTAAGCCCCGGGCGGTATTCGCCAAGCTCGTCTTTTGCTTTAAGCCCCGGGCGGTATTCGCCAAGGTCGTCTAAGTTCGTACCGTCGGCGACGTTTGTAAAGCCTAGATGCTTTGCCAGCTCGATTAGCCGCGTAAAAACCGCCTTTTTACAGACGTAGCAGCGATCTTGCGGATTATTTTTTACCGCTTCGGGTGCTTCTAGCTCTAAAATTTCATGCCTGATGCCGTAAGTACGGGTAAATTCCACCGCCTCTTTTATCTCGCGCCCCGACATATAGGGCGATTTTAGCGTGATAGCTACCGCGCGCCGGCCTAGCGTATCGGCGGCAACGCGCAGCAGTAG
>NZ_CALACG010000247.1 GCF_937890585.1 uncultured Campylobacter sp. | reverse complement strand
AGTTAAAAAAATAGAAACAAAAAAAAAGTTTTACCGGCCAAAGACCGGTAAAAATTTATTCGCCTAGAAGCTTATCTAGTTTTGCAGCCAAGCTCGTAGTATCATGAACTTTAGCTAAAGAGGCAGCATGTAATTTTAAATTTGCTTGTAAATTTTCTTCCAAACTCTTTGCTATATCGCTACTATCAAGGCTCTCTACACTATTAGCATTTGCTACGCTTCTAGCAGCTAGAGCATTCATGCCCTTAAATACAGCATTTTGTGTCGAGCCGATCTCTGAGCGAAGCGAATTTATGTTTTTCAAAATATCGCCAGAATTTGAGCCATCTTCTTTAACATTTAAAAGAGCATTTGTGCTTAAATTTATATTTTTTGTGCCCTCGCCTGTGAAAAAGCCAAGCTCGGCGTCAAAAACGTTTTTACCGTTAAATTTAGCCTCTTTTACGCTGTCACTCATCGCATTTTTTAGCGCATTTATCTCGCCTTTTATGCCCTTTTGCTCGTTAGCTGAAAGAGCTGGGTTTGAAAGCTTGCTTGATAACTCACCGATCTTATCCGCACTCTCGCTTAAATTTAAAAGCGTTGAGTCGGCGATCTGAAGCATGCCGATCATATCATTTGCATTTGCCATGCCCTCATTTATGACATTTGTTTGCGAAAGTAAGCTCTCTGCGATTTGCAAATTTGCACCTGATGCTTTGATCTCGCTATTTGCAGAGATGGCGTTTAGCGCCTTTTTCTCGCTATTTTTAGCTTGATCTAAATAATAGTTTCCTGAAGCCTGGTTTGCAGTATAAGTTCCTAACTTCATATCAACTCCTTTTTTAGTAGTTTCGTGATTGATTTTACTATAAATTTCATAAAAAGTTGCAAAAATATTTCTTAAAGCAAAAAATATTATAAAAAGAATTTAGAAAAAGCCATTTTTCCTAAATTCTTTGCCCTTTTTAGTCTTCTAATCTCACAGCAATTGATCTTTTATGAGCTGTTAGTCCTTCGGCTTCGGCTAGCTGCATGCATGGTTTGCCAAGGTGCATAATGCCTTTTCTGCTAACTGAGATGATAGAGCTTCGCTTCATGAAATTTTCAACTCCAAGCGGCGAGTAAAATCTCGCACTTCCGCCAGTTGGCAAGGTGTGATTTGGTCCTGCGATGTAGTCGCCCATCGCTTCAGGTGTGAAGTGTCCAAAAAATATCGCTCCAGCGTGTTTTACCTCGTCCATATAGCTCAAAGCGTCGTTTGTAGCGATCTCTAGGTGCTCCACAGCAAGCTCGTTCATCAGTTTAAAGCACTCTTGCAAGTCTTTTGCGACGATGATAGCAGCTTTGTTTCTCATGCTAGCACTAGCGATTGGCTCGCGTTTTAGTGTTTTTAGCTCGTCCTCTATATGTCTTTGCACTGCCCTTGCGAAGGCCTCCACTGGCGTTATCAAAAAGGCACTCGCAATCTCATCGTGCTCGGCTTGTGAGAGTAGATCGATCGCTATGTGGCGAGGGTCCGCACTATCATCAGCGATCACGCCTATCTCGCTTGGGCCTGCGATCATATCGATATTTACGTCTCCATAGACTAGCTTTTTAGCAGTCGCTACGTAGATGTTGCCAGGTCCTGTAATGACGTCTACTTTTGGCACGGTTGCTGTGCCGTATGCCATCGCTGCGATCGCACTTGAGCCGCCTATTTTAAAGGCTGTTTTGATGCCACATAGATGCATCGCAGCAAGAAGTAGAGGATTTACCTTGCCGCCTGGCGCTGGGGTGCAAACTACGATCTCTTTTACGCCAGCAACGATTGCTGGGATAGCATTCATGAGAAGCGAGCTAGGGTATGCGGCCTTGCCGCCTGGGATATAAAGGCCAGCGCGATCAACTGGGGTGTATTTTGCGCCAAGTAAGATGTCGTGCTCGTCCTTATAGGTCCAGTCGCTTGGTTTTGTGCGCTCGTGATAGCTTTTTATCCTGTCGTGGGCTAAATTTAGAGCCACTCTTAGAGCGTTATCTAGCGAGTTGTAGGCCGCTTCCATCTCTTTTACGTCGATTATTATGTCGTTTTTGCTTGTGACATTAAATTTATCAAATTTGCTTATTTGTGCAAAAAGCGCGCTATCGCCATCTTTTTTTATCTCGTCTATGATGCCTGTAACCACTGGCATCACGGCACTCATATCATTGTCACTTCGCCTAACAAGCTGTGAAAATTTACTCTCAAAGTCAGCGTCGCTGCTGTGTAAAAATTTCATTTATGATCCTTTATTTTTAGTTTTCTCTCATATCTTTGCTTTTGTGTAATGTTACCTAAAATTCCGCCCTGGTGAATATATAAAATTTCACTCCCAAGCTTGTCTAAATTTGCAAAAAGCGTGATAAAGCCCACTGGGTCGTAGATAAGCTCAAATTCTACGCCACTTTTGCACACTTCAAGCCAAATTTCATAAAGCTCAGGGTATAAATTTCCAAAATGATACTTCTTTGGGGGATTTAAAATTTGCACTTTGCTGTTTTTGTCTAGCTCGTAAATTTGCTTTTTTAGATAGTCGCTATCCCCTACGCAAGGAGCAGTAAATACTCTAAGATCGGTGTGCTTTGCTAGGTAGCATACGCTTGTGCCAGTGCCTGAAGGCAAGAAAATATCAGGCCTTATGCCACTTTTTTTGCTCCACTCATTGATCTCATTTGCTTGCGTGATAAAACCAAGCTCAACCTCGCTCTGCGCCACACCTTCATTTATAAAGAGTGCATTTTTGCTATTTGCTAGCTCTTTAGCAAATTTCTCGCGCTCCTCTTTCACAAAAATTTCCATGCCATTTTCAAGTGCAAATTTGAAATTTCCAACTGGATTTTGCTCTAAATTTGAGCTTAGATGAGAGATGACGTAGTAAAATTTAAGCCCTTTTAGCTTGGCAAAAAGACTTAGGCTATACATGGCATTTGACTGGCTTGAGCCATGAGATACGATGGCTTTGATGCCGCTAAGATCGGCCTTTAGAAAATACTCTAGCTTTCTTGCTTTGTTGCCGTTAAACTCGCCTAGCAGATCATCTCTTAAAAGCCAAAATTCTCGCCCTCTTAAGCGAATTTTATCAATCACCCTTAAACTCCAAAAATTTCTCTATCTCGTTGATAGCCTCTTTGTTTGAGAGTGAAAATTTGATCTCTATACGCCTTGAAGCGTCCTTATCCTCGGCTCCGTCTTTAAAAACTAGCTCGTTGTAGCTTCTGCCACTTGCAACAAGCAGCTTTCTAAGGCGTGCATCATCGCTAAATGAGTTTATAAACTCCATCACCGCGTAGGCTCTTTTTTGTGAGAGCTCTAGGTTGTAAATGTAGCTTCCGTCGCTATCCGTAAAGCCCTCGATCACGATCTGATCGATGTTTGAGGCGATCTCTTTATCATTTAAAAGCACGTCAAAATACTTACTAAGTGTCGCCTTTAGCTCCTCTTTGACCTCTTCTTTTAAGACTGCACTGCCCTTGTCAAAAAGCACTGAGGAGCTAAGCTTTAGTGCGCCTGAGTTTGGGTCGATCTCGATGCTCGATCCTAGCCTATCTTTTAAGGCTGAGATCACTTTTACCCTTATGCCAGTTAGGTTTTTGACCCTGTCACGAGTGACGTTTAGATCCCTTAAAAGCTCGTCATATCTAGCCTCTTTTTTGCTCACTTGCTCGAGTAAAAAGGCGATCTTGGCTAAATTTTTCTCGCCGCTTGCATTTGCGTCGCTAAGCGCTCTATCTTTTGATGAAATTTCATCATTTAGCACGATCATCTTTTGGTTTAGATCAAAAATGCTGGCATTTAGCTCTTTTATGCTCGTATTTGCATCCTTGTTTTCCTCTATGAGCTGGGCTAGTTTTTCTTTTAGGGCGTCTATTTGGATGACAAAAATTTCATTTGATTTTTTTAAATTTATGTTTTCGTCGCTTATCTTTGAAAGCTCACTTTTTAGGGCGTCATTTAGCTCTTCAAGGGTAAAATTTCTGCCCTGGGCGTCTTTTAAATTTGCTAGTGCTGCGATGATGGCTTGCTCTTTATTTTCAAGAGTGTTTTGAGTTAGGACGTATTTTACGACGACAGCGCCGATTAGCAGCATAAAAACAAAGAGCAGACCCGCCATCAAGTCTGCGTACGAAACCCAAAAGCTCGATTGATCCTCGTTATTTTTGTTTATTTTCATTGCACTAGATTTTCGATTTTTTCTATTACAGAATTTGCTTCTTTGTCGATCTCGTCTATATTCTTCTTAAGCTCAGCAATGAGGCTCTCGCGCTCTTTTTCACGCTCCAAGCTCCTGCCTTCTTGCTCGTAGGCTGCCTTAAATATCGTCGCACTCTCCACGAGCGAGGCTCTAAATTCTTTTAACGCCTCATTTTGCTCTTTCATCAAAGAGAGAGAAAATTCTTTTAAAATGGTATCAAAGCTCTTTATAGTCTGCTCAAATTTAAGCTGGCTCTCTTTTGTAGCGTTTAAATTTCTGCTAAAAATCTCGCCAAGCTTTGCATGCTCGGTTAAAAGCTTAACCTCCATATCTTTAAAGGCGTTAGAAAACGCGCCAACTGCCTTTAGTATATCGGAGTGGATTTTTACAAACTCATCTTGTTTTAGCCCAGATTCATTTAGCATTTTTAAATTTGCACTAAGCTCTGCCTTGCTTTGACTGATGATATTTTTTTCAACCTCACAAAGCTCTTTTAGGCTCTTAAATTTCTCATTTGTCTGCTCGCTTAACTCTTTTATAAATTTATCATCAAGCACCATTTTAAAGGCATCGTGACTATCTTTAAAGTAGCCTACACTTGCTTTCATAAAATTTGCATTTAGCTCATTTTCTTGCCAGAAAAACTCACGGCTTAGCTCTTTTTGCTCGCTATAAAATCTCTCAAATTTACTAATGCCGATCTTTTCAAAAAACATCCACCAAAGCGCTAAAAATATGCCATATATCGATACATAAAATGCCGTAGCTACGCCGTTTAGCAGTATAGCGATCTCTTTTTCAAGTCCGTTTGCAGTGCTTGAGCTAAAGCTTGGCATGGAGATAGCGATGCTGATAAATGTGCCCAAAATTCCAAGCATAGGAAAGACTGCTTGGCCGATGTTTGCTAGGTTGTCATTTCTAAAATTTCTTGTATAGCTCTCGAAAAAGTCTTCAAATTTGGCGTTTGCCTTTTTAACGCTTGAGATTTCAAAGAGATGAGCGATGATAAATTCTTTTAGCCTTATCTTGTAGTCTTTGGCATTTGCTAAGAAATTTGAGTAGGCTACCAAGGCGCTGTGGCGTGAAAATACAAAAGCGACAAAGAGTATAACGCCCATCATCACGATGGTGTGAAGCTTCATCTGAAAATTTATAATGCCAAGATACGCTAGTATTGCCAAGACATAGATGGCTAAAGGGATAAAGATAACTTTAAAAAAGACAAAGAAAGAGTGAGCTTGGCGCTCCTTTGGCACGCTTAGCTCACTAAAATCATTTTGATTTTGCATAGGATTAGTTCCTATTTAGGCAGTTTAAGTCGCTAAAAGCAGTCTGAAGACGCTTAACCATGCTCTCCTCGCCACTTCTTAGCCATTTCCTTGGGTCGTAGTATTTTTTATTTGGCTTATCCTCACCCTCTGGGTTGCCGATCTGACCTTGCAAGTATGCTCTATTTTTAGCCTCATACTCGCGCACGCCATCCCAGAAAGCCCACTGGGTATCGGTGTCAATATTCATCTTGATAACGCCGTAACTCACAGCATTTTTGATATCTTTTAGCTCACTGCCGCTACCGCCATGAAATACAAAATTTACAGGCTTGTCGCTTTTTGTATTAAATTTCTTTGCCACATAGGCTTGTGAGTTTTTAAGAATTTCTGGTCTTAGCACGACATTGCCAGGTTTATAAACACCATGAACGTTGCCAAAACTAGCTGCGATACTAAATTTATTGCTTATCTTGCTTAGTCTTTCATAAGCAAGCGCGACGTCCTCTGGCTGGGTGTAGAGAAGCGCGTTATCAACGCTTGTGTTATCTACGCCATCTTCTTCGCCACCAGTGACGCCAAGCTCGATCTCAAGGCTGATACCAAGCTCACTAAGCTCTTTTAGATATTTCTCGCATGTGCTTAAATTCTCTTCCAAGCTCTCTTCGCTAAGATCTAGCATATGAGAGCTAAAAAGTGGCACGCCGTGGGCTTTTTTGTGCTCGCGGCTAGCAAGTATGAGCTCATCTATCCAAGGCAAAAGCTTTCTAGCAGCGTGGTCTGTGTGTAAAATGACTGGCACACCGTAAGCCTTGGCAAGTAGATGAACGTGCTTTGCTCCAGCGATCGCTCCAAGGACTGCAGCGTTTTCGCAGGCTTTACCAGCGTAAAAACCTGCACCGCCATTACTAAACTGAACGATAACAGGCGAGTTAGCAACCTTTGCTGCTTCTAAAACGGCATTAACAGAGTCACTTCCCACGACATTTACAGCAGGTATCGCAAAACCTTGCTCTTTGGCGTAAGCATAAAGTTTTGTTACATCATCTCCGCTTAAAACTCCAGCATTTACAATATCTAAAACGCCCATTTTATCCTCCAAATTTTATTTGTATTCTATCTTTGCATTTTGGCGTAGAGCTTCGCTTTTTTGCTTAACAGCAGCTTGGAATTTCTCCATTTTTACAGCTTGCTCGATGTCACCTTTAGCTTGTTCAAAGCTCACAGTGCCAGCCGCTTTGCCATCTTCTTTTAAGATAACGTGGTAGCCAAACTGAGTTTTAACTGGCTTTGTTGAAACTGTGCCATTTGCCATTGAAAATGCTGCGTCTGCAAAAGGTTTTACCATTTGGCTTTGACCAAACCAGCCAAGCTCGCCGCCGTGTGCTGCTGAACCTTTGTCGATTGATTTTTGGCTTGCTAGCTCTGCAAATTTCTTAGTTAGCGCCTCACCTTTTAAATTTTTAAGCTGAGCGATGATGTCGTTTGCTGTTTTTTCATCTTCAACTAGGATATGTCTAGCTTTTGCCTGAGCTGGCTGAGTCATGCTAGATTTGTTTTTGTTATAAAAATCTCTTAAATCGCTATCGCTTACTTTTATACCGTCAAATAGTTTTCTCATATAAAGCTCAACTGCGATGCCCTCTTGTGCAGCCTTTACAGCCTTGATGTAGTCAACATCTTTTTCAATGCCTGTTGCTTTTGCGTCTTTTAAAAGAAGTTTTCTGTTGATAAGGTCGTCGATAATGCGTTTTTTCTCATTTGGCTGAAGCTTACTAGCGTCAAATCCTGGCATAGCTGCTGATAAAAGCGCTGAAATATCGCTGTCGTTTATAGCGTCACCATCTACTGTTGCAACTACTGCTGCATTCAAACTGATAGCTGTCGCTAAACTCAAAACTGCTGGAAATAAAAATTTTTTCATACAAATCCTTTAAAAAATTGATTTTCAGGCACGATTATAGCAAATAATGCGCTAACTTTTCATTTAATATGTAATTTTAGGTAAAATAGCCAAATGAGAACAAAAAAAGATATTTTAGAGATAAAAACACGCCTTTTGGCCGAATTTAAGGACGCAAAAAGCGAGCTTCAGTTTAGAAATTTATATGAACTTCTTGTCTGCGTCATGCTCTCAGCTCAGTGCACCGACAAAAGGGTAAATTTGATCACACCTGCCCTATTTGAGGCATATAAAGACGTTTTTGAGCTAGCTAGCGCAAATTTAGCCAGTCTAAAACTGATGATAAACTCATGCAGTTTTTTTAACAACAAGGCCGTAAATTTAATCAAGATGGCAAACAGCGTGGTTGAGCTTTATGACGGAGAAATTCCACTTGATGAAGAGAAGCTAAAAGCGCTTGCTGGAGTTGGGCAAAAGACCGCTCACGTCGTGCTTTTGGAGGCCACAAATGCAAATGTAATGGCTGTTGATACGCATGTTTTTAGAGTATCACATAGACTTGGTTTAAGCAGCGCAAAGACGCCAGAAGCGACAGAAGGGGATCTAAGCCTTGCCTTTAAAACTGAGCTTGGCAAGCTTCATCAAGCGATGGTGCTTTTTGGACGCTATACCTGCAAGGCTAAAAAGCCGCTTTGTTTTGAGTGTATCTTAAGTGATCTTTGTAAGAGCAAAGATAAAGTGATATAGATAAAATTTGCTAGAAATTTCTAGCAAATTTTGTTTTTATGAGTTATATTTTTTAACGATACCGCGAACGACTTTTTCTATAAAAAGCGCAGAGGCAACTTCGCAGTGTTCTCTTGTAGAGTGAGGTGAGTAGATATTTGGTCCTATTGAACATGCACTAAGACCCGCTTTTTTCTCCAAAAGCACTCCACACTCAAGTCCAGCATGCACGGCTGTTATCCTAGCTTCTGGCTTATAAATTTTTAGCTCTTCTAAGATATCGTTTGCAAATTTATCATTAACTGGCTTCCAAGCTGGGTTTCTATCTTTTGAAATAACATGAAAGCCAACTGCTTTTGCAAGCTCTGAAATTTCAAATTCCATCCTATTTAGCCCATCTTTACTCATAGATCTTGCAAAAAACTCTCCAAGTTTATATATAAGAAATGTAAAAAGAATACACAGTAAAGAAGTGATATAAAATATGATAGTGACATTAAATTTGTTAAATTTAGGCTACTAGAACTATCATTTATAGATATTTTGGTAGCTAAGTAAGATAAGTGGAGCAAAACCCTATATAAATAGGTAGGATGAAATTTATATGTCGGCCTTTTTGGCTACAAGCTTTATAAAATGTCTAAATTTCAAGCCAAAAATACTAAATTTTGGCTCTCTT
>NZ_CALACG010000246.1 GCF_937890585.1 uncultured Campylobacter sp. | reverse complement strand
ATAAATTTATAGACTAAATTTTCTTAGCTCTTAAACCATTTTATTCAGATAAGTTTTTTAAATTTGCATTCTAGCTCTTGCTTAAAAATCTTACAGCCGATTTCCTAGCTTTTTCTATTTTTTCTTCATTTTGGTTTTGAGCTGCGCTAGATATCCATTTTTTACCAAACAAAATTTGAGCCGCTTCTATCATAACTGCGCAAGCATATAGCTCTTTTTCGGTAGAGATGCCTTGCAAAAATGCAGCTTTTGTTTTATCTCGCAAGATTGTTTGATCAACCCTGTGAAATGACATCTGCATAAGGCTAGCTGCCGCCCATGCTCTGCAAAGGCTATCTTTGCTACCATGTATCTCGCTTATCAAAATTTCTATTTGCTCTAACGTACCAACCCAGCCAAGCGCTATTATAAGCTTGCGGCGAATGGCATCATTTGTCCCCAAAAAAGAGGTTATTTGAGGGATAAGACGGTCACAAAACGCGGTATAAAAGTCCCTATGCTTAGACTTAGAAAGGATTTGCGCTATAAGATAGATGGTTTCTATTTTTAGTTTTTGATCGCTCTTTTTGGCTAAACGCTCAAACAAAAACTCCAGCCCAGCGCTTCCATGCCTATCAAAGCTGCTTTCTAAATTTAGCTGCCTACCCTCTTGCCACTGCTTGCAAATAAGCTCATAATGATACGCTATCTCATCGCTAGCGCCTAAATTTACGATAAATTTGATCCTTTTGCTGTCCTGAAAATTATCTTTTTTAAGCTCCAGATACTCTTTTTCAAGATCATTTAAATTTAGCACTAATTTTTACTTTATCATCTCAAGTTTGGCTTTGCAGGCATCTTTGTAAGCACTTGTGAAATTTGAGCCAATGCACTCGTTTAGATATGGCTTAGCTAGCTTATACTGCTTTTGCCTGATGTAAATTTCACTTGCCAAATTTAGAGCATGCAAGCGATCCTCTGGCTCAAGTTTCATATTTAGTATAAATTTCGCCTCATCAAGCGCCTCGTCAATGTTATCTGTTTTTAATGAAGCCTCTGAGTAGTCAAAATTTAGCTTTGGCGAAAAGGTATTTATCTTGGCTCTGGTTTGTAGCTCTAGCGCCTTTTTAGCGTAGGTTGCAGCGATAGCGTAGTCGTTGCTCTTCATCGCGTAGTCGCATATAGCTGCGTAGGCTTCGATGATCTTAAAGTCCTGTCCTCTTAGCTGCTCGATCGCACTGATCGTAGAGACCGCCTCAGTAAAGCGTTTTAGCGCAAGTAGCGAGTAAAATCTATCAAAAAGCGATGGCGTAGGGTCCGAGTACTCGACTGCTGAGCCAAGCGATAGGGCGTCGTTTGCAGCGATGATGGCGTGCTCGTAGTCTTTATTTTTATATAAAATTTTGCTCAAATTTACCAGCCACTCGACTCTATCTTCTAAATTTTCGTCCTTCACATGAGCCTTTGCAAGCTCTAGCGCCTCATTGTAACGCGCCGTTCTAAAGTAGCAGTTAAAAAGCTTAAACTGCGGCAAAGAGACTTTGCTCACATCGTAGTTTTCGAGTAAATTTACAACCGCTGTGCAGTCATCTTTTATGAAAAACTCTTTTGTTAGCTCAAGCGCAGCCTCATTTACTAGCTCCATCGCCTTGCTTAAATTTTCATCTTTTGCGAGGTTGTTATAAGCTAGCGCATCGGCAAATTTACGCTCTTTTAAATTTAGCTCAAGCTCGCTAATGAGCGCCTTTTGGCTGATATTTGTGCCGGCATATTTTTCGATGAGATCTTTATATCTTGCGTGAAGTGCGGTGGCGTTTTTGTCGTCCTCTTCAAAAAATAGCCCATCCTTTGCCTTAGCGACCTCTTCGATGTAGTCGCCATATTTAAACTCTTTTTCATATCTGTTTAGATACTCATACGCCCTTTTTTCATCTTTGGTTTTGGCTAAATTTAGCGCTAAATTTTTTAGTGCTGCCTCGTAAAAATCCTTTGTCCTATCGCTATTATTTACCAAAATTTCATAAATTTTAGCAGCCACGTCTGGCATATCTTTGCTGGCAAATGTATAGGCTAAATTCATCGATTTTGTAGGATCGTTCATGAAAAATTTTTCATTTGCATTTGCAATCTTTAGCACAAATTTCTTCGCCTCGTCAAATTTCTCTTTATCGATATTTGCGTCCGCTAGGCTTAGTGCAGCCCTGCTTGCAAGGTCGATGTCGTTTGTAGCGTAGAGCACCTTTTCATAGTCGCTTAGCGCCTCTTTTTGCCTGCCTATTTTATATAGGTAGTCAGCATAATCAAGCGTGGCAAGCTTTGTAAATTTTGACTCTGCATGCTCTTCGCTTAGTATGTCAAGCATATATTTTGCATCACTTGCGATGCTATCTTTGAGGTAAGCTCTGGCGATGAGATATAGCACCTCTGGATAGTTCTCATCAGAAGGGAATTTCCTTATCCAAGCTCTGCCCTCGCTTACGATATCTTTTGGCTCTAGCCCCTCAAACTCGCTCTTTGTCTCAAAAATTTTATCAAGCGCTCTTAGTCTAAAAAGTAAAAACTCACTTGAGAAAAGACTAGCTGGATGCCTTTTTATCGCTGTTTGCGTATCTTTTACCACGCTTTCATAAGCGCCCTTTTCGTAAGCTCTTTTTATATTTATGTAGATGTCTATATCGTTGCTATCAAGCCCAGCGATAGGCGCTTTGTTAAGATCAAGCGCTCCGATGCTTGGACTTAGCATATCTCTAAAATCAGGCGAAAAATTTAGCCCAGATACTCTTTTGTTATTTTCGCTTAGCGAAGTGTCGATGATGATGCTAAAGTGCTTTGAGATGGTCGTCTTTGGCGTATCTTGCACGCTTGGACTGCTGTAAAGCTCAGTTTGAACATTTAGAAGTTTTGAGGGTGCTTTTGGCATGATGACGATAAAGAGCTTGCCGTCTTGCTTTTTATATTTTATGTCCATTAAAGGCAGCGTCGTATCTTCGATCTTTGGCAAGATCCCATCATCGAGCATACAAACGTAGCGCTTAGTGTCGTAGGCTAAAATTTGCTCCACACATTCAAATTCTTTTTCGTCGCTTAGCTGAAGGACGCTATAAGGCTTATTTGCGTTTGCGCCGCTGTTTAGGCTAAGGCTAAAGGCGGATAGATAAAGCGGTAAAAATAAGATGGTTAAGAGCTTTTTCATGCCGCCATTATAGTTAAATTTTCTAAAATCCTGAAGCAAAGACAAAATGCTCGATAAATTCCAAAATCGCCCCAGAAAATAAAAAGGCAAAGACCGTGCCAGCAACGGCAACTCCAACGATCACTTTTAGCGCCATCGAGACGTTTGAGATGTAGATATTTTTATCTTTTACGATAGGCTCTTTTAAAAACATAAAGACGATGAGCTTTAGGTAGTAATAAATAGCAATCGCCGAGTTTATCATGATGATGAGGCTAAGCACGACGTAATCAGACTTTATGAGCGATGAGATAAGCACCATCTTGCCCCAAAATACGCTAAAAGGCGGTATGCCAGCAAGGGCGATCATGAAAATTCCCATTATCACGGCATAGCTTGGCAAAATTTTAATAAGCCCTGAAAATTTCTCATACGGGTGTTTAAAGCGCTTGTCCCAGCAGACGACGTCGTCGCACCTTGCGACCCAGAGCATAGAAAATGCGCCCAAATTTGCAAACAAAAACATGATCCAGTAGAAAAACAAGGCGACATTTGCCTCGTGAGAATTTGCCACAAGCGCGCAAAGCACGACACCAGCATGAGCTATGGAGCTAAAAGCGAGCATCCTTTTGACGTCTTTTTGCACTAACGCCATGATGTTTGCAAGGCTCATCGTAAGCACGGCGATGATGTAGAGCATATCTTTTATCCATGAAATTCCAGAGCCCTCAAGCATCGCAAAAATTCTTAACGCAACGATAAAGCCCGCCACCTTTGGCACGATCGACATATAGCCTGCTAGTGGGGCATTTGAGCCCTCATAAACGTCTGGTATCCATGTGTGAAATGGTATGAGTGAGAGCTTAAAGCCAATGGCTGAAGCGATGAAAACGCAACCAAGCAAGATGATTAAGTTTTGATTTAGGCTAAGATCTTTTATGACAGCGCCTATGCGAGCGATATCTATTGAGTTTGTTGCTAGATAAAACATCGCTATCGCCATCGCAAAAAAGCCAGCTGAGAGCGAGCCCATCGCGAAGTATTTGATGGCAGCCTCTACGCTTTTTGCTTTGTTATGAAGGGCGATTAGGGTGTAGAGGCAAAGCGAGCTAATCTCAAGGCCTAAAAAGATGATGAGTAGGTTGTTTGAGCTCACCATAAACAAAAATCCAGCGATCATAAATAAAAATAGCGCGTAGTACTCGTAAATTTTATACTCAAAATACTCTTTTGTGCTAAGTGCTAGCGGGATGAAAAGAGCTGAGGCGATTAGGATGATGATCTGCGAGATGATAGAAATTCCATCGACTAATAGCATATCCCAAAAGCTTAGGCTAAGCCCGTTAAAATCAAGCGTAATGCCTAAATTTACAAATATAGCGATGATACAAAATACGCAGTAGAAATTCCTCGAAAGATCCTTTTTTATCGCTCCAACTATGAGGATAAAAAGTGCAAAAACCATCATGCTAAGCATCGGCGAGAGCGATTGTAGCGAGATCTCGTTTAGGTCTAAAAAGGCTATTTCGTTCATAGTTTGCTCCCGCCATTTAAAGATGAAATTTTATCCTTCGTGCCGTTATTTACAGCTCTAGTTTGCATTTTGCTTATGATATTTTGCACGCTTGGCTCAAGTGGTTTTAGTATCAAATTTGGTGCGATACCAAGAATGATTATGAGCAAGCAAAGTGGCACAAGAGTGGCTAGCTCTTTGAAATTTAGATCTTTTAAGACCAAATTTTTCTCCTTGCACTCGCCAAAAAAGACCCTTTTATAAAGTACCAGCATATAAACAGCACCCACGATGATGCTAAAGCCACCAAGTAGCGCAAAGAGCTTGTTTAGCTTAAAGACGCCAAGCAAGCTCAAAAACTCGCCTACAAAGCCAATGGTTAGCGGCAAACCGATGCTTGCAAGAGTTGCTATAAAAAACACAAGCGCATACTTTGGCATCACCTTAGCAAGGCCGCCAAATTCGCAAATTTCTTTGGTGTGAGCCCTCTCGTAGATGACGCCAACTAACAAAAATAGTGCGCCGCTTACGATACCGTGGCTTATCATCAAAAATATAGAGCCACTAAGGCCTATTAAATTTAGTGAAAATATGCCTAGCATGATGACACCCATGTGTGAAATGGAGCTATAAGCGATCACTTGCTTCATGTCGCTTTGCGCGTAGGCAACAAGGGCTGCGTAGATGATCATTATGATAGCGATGACGCAGACAAAGCCGCTTAAAAGTAGGCTCGCGTCTGGAAAAAGTGGAAGTGAAAATCTCACAAAGCCGTAAGTGCCCATCTTTAAAAGCACGCTAGCAAGCAGCACCGAGCCGATAGTCGGAGCCTGTCCGTGCGCGTAAGGCAGCCACGTGTGAAATGGAAATAGCGGAGTTTTTACGCCAAAAGCAAAGAAAAATGCTAAAAATAGCCAAATTTGAGCATTTTCTCCGATGCCAAGCTTGTACCAATCAAGCAGGTTAAAGCTAAATACGCCGCTTTTTTGGTAGCACAGATATCCAATAAAGATGATCGCCACTAGCATAAAGACAGAGCCTAAAAATGTGTATATGAAAAATTTAATCGCAGCGTAAATTCTATTTTTACTGCCAAATGCACCGATGATGTAAAGCAGCGGTATGAGGCTAAGCTCCCAAAAGCTGTAAAACAAGATCATATCAAGCGCGCTAAAGACACCCATCATCGTGCTCTCTAAAAATAGCACGCTAATAACCAGGTGCTTTAAATTTCCATCGTCACTAAGTGCGGCGATAGAGATGAAACTCATAAATGCGCTAAGGACTATAAGCACAAGTGAGATGGTGTCAATGCCGACAAAGTAGCTGATATTTAGGCTTGGTATAAGCGAGACTTGATGCGTTAAAACAAAGTCATAACCCTGAAAATCGACATTTACGCAGATAAAAATAGCTAGTAAAAGCTCAATTAAAGCGATGCTTGCTCCATAAAATTTGATGCTTTTATTTTCTATCAAAAAGCCAAGTATTGCGCTTATTGCTGGGAAAAATGTGATGACACTTAGCATTATTTGGCTCCGTTTAATAAAAATATAAAGCTTAAAAGCAAGGCAAATCCTGCGACCATAAACCTAAGCATGACGCTTAGATCGCCACTTTGCATTTTATTTGCAAGATACGCAAATTTAGTAACCAAAAGTGCGACAAAATCAACACTTCGATCGACTATCATCTCATCAAATTTCTTACAAATTTTAGAGATAAAAGCGTAGCCATTTATAAAAAATTTCTCATAAAATTTTGGTATAAAGTAGGCATTTTGCAAAATTTTGTAAATTTTACTCTCGCAAATGCTCTCTTTAAAAATTTCTTTTTTATAAGCAAACACAGTAAAGCCAGCACTTGCAAGCACTAAAGTAAGCGTTAAAACGAGTAAGAAAATTTCACTGCTGTGAGATAAATTTAGCTTAAAATCCCCAAGGCTGTTACTTAAAAACTCGCTAAAGTTGCTCCAAAAAAAGCCACTAATGACCGAGAGAACACCGAGCACACTCATGCCAACAAGCATGTAGTTTTTGGCCTCATGTGCATGAGTGTCGCTTTTTGGCCTTGCAAAAAAGACTAGCATGACAAGTCTAAAGCTATAAAATGCCGTAAGCACCGCACCAAATAGCAAGACGGCCCACAAAATTTGATTTTCACTAAAGGCGACTTCTAAAATTTTATCTTTAGAAAAAAAGCCAGCAAATGGATAAAATCCAGCTAACGCGCAGCTTGCGATGATGGAAAGAAGTGCAGTTGGCTTCATAAATTTATAAAGTCCGCCCATTTTTTTGATATTTAGCTCATCATTCATCGCATGCATGACGTTACCAGCGCACAAAAAGAGAAGTGACTTGAAAAATGCGTGCGTGACAAGGTGAAAAAGTGCGATCTTGTAAGCGCCAAGACCAGCGGCTACAAACATATATCCAAGCTGTGAAAGCGTCGAGTAGGCGACTATCTTTTTAAGGTCGTTATGCACAAGCGCGATGCTAGCTGCAAATACCGCTACAAATGCGCCAAGGCAGGCTATAAAGTGCGAAACTTCAGGCACGTTTGCAAAGATGAAATTTGCGCGTATGACTAGATAGACGCCGGCTGTTACCATGGTCGCAGCGTGGATGAGTGCAGAAACCGGCGTTGGTCCCTCCATGGCGTTTGCAAGCCAAGTGTGAAATGGAAACTGCGCGCTTTTACCCATGGCACCTATAAAAAGTAGCGTGGCGATGATGCCTAAATTTAGCCCAGAAAGGTCGCTTCTAGCATTAAAAACCTCGCTAAATTTAAGTGAGCCAAAGCTATAAAATATATAAAAAATGCCAACAAGCATGGCCAAATCAGCCACTCTATTCATCACAAAGGCTTCGTTTGCAGCGACGTTTGCGCTAGGCCTTTTATACCAAAAGCCAATGAGCAGCCACGAGCAAAGCCCAACGCCCTCCCAGCCGATAAATAGCCCTATGAAGTTATCGCTTGATACAAGGACGTTCATGCAAAAGACAAAGAGCCCAAGATAGCTAAAAAAGCGGTTAAAACTCGCGTCATCTCTCATGTAGCCAATGGAGTAGATATGCACGATGCTAGCGACTACGCCCACGGTGCTAAGCATCACAAGGCTAATCGCGTCAAGGTAGAAGCTAAAGCTAAGATCAAGCGAGCCAAAATTTATAAACTCTTTTAAGGTTAAATTTAAAGGTTCATCTACGCTAAGGCTAGCCGTTAGCATAAGCGAAGCTGTGGCGCTAGCGATCATGAGAAGCGAGCAAAAAAGACCGATAAATAAATTCTTACTGCTATGCGAAAAGATGCCGGCTATGATGAAGCTAAGAAGCGGGAAAAATAGCGAAATACAAAATAAAATCATCTCTTAGCCTTTCATATTTGTCATCGAATCTAAACTGATGCTGCCAGTTTTTTTATACCAAAGCACGAGCAGCCCAAGCCCCACAGCGACCTCACTAGCAGCGATGGCTACTATAAAAAATGCGATGATCTGCCCAGTTAGGTCAAAGTAGTATTTCGAGATAGCTGCAAGTGCGATGTTTGCTGAGTTTAGTAAAATTTCGCTTGAGAAAAATAGCATTATCAAATTTCTTCTTCTCATTATGCCAACAAGCCCTATGACAAAGACTAGGCTTGCTAGGATGAGGTAGTGAGTAAGTCCTATCATAGCATCTCCTCAAGGCTGCTTTGCGCGTTCATATCTTTGTGTATCAAGATGATGCCAGCCACCATCGCCACAAGTAGCATGATAGCGCACATCTCAAAGGCTAGCAGATACTTGCTAAAGAGCAAAATTCCAACCGCTTCGATGTTGCCAAGGCTAGCAAGAGTAGAATTTACCACCTCTTGCTTTGCGCTATAGATCGGCGCTAAAAAGATAAATATCAAAAGAATCGCTATGAAGCTACTTAGAAGATAGATGATGATCTTTGCTTTTTTGCCACTTTTTGGCTCGCACTCCTTGCTGGTGTCAAAAAACATCATCGCAAATGCGTATAAAACGACCACCGCGCCTGTATAGACGACGATTTGCACCACACCTAAAAACTCAGCCCCAAGCAAGAAAAATATAGCCGAGATAAAAACCATGCCAGCAGCTAGCGCAGAGACCGCATTTAGGGCGTTTTTACAAAGCACGCTAAAAGAAAAACTAACTAATATAAGGGCGCTAAAAAGATAAAATGCAAAGCTCTCATACATCGCTTGACCCTTTTAAATTTATATCCATCGTTTCTGCCTTATCATCATTTGTAAGCGTATTTGGCGTCTTTTTCACTAAGCTATCAGCATTTTTAGGTAGTGCGCCATAGCCCTCAAACTCGGTTTGATCTTTTAAAAATTTATCATCTGTTAAAAACTCATTTTTTGTGCCAAAGAGGATTTTGTTTTCACTTGCGACCTCGTACTCTTGCCCGCAGACGATGGCAAGCTCAGGGCAGACATCAGCGCAAAATCCGCAATAGACGCACCTGCTTAAATTTATCGTATAGCTTGCAACCTTTTTACGACCATCTTCACCAAGAGAGGTTTTCATCGATATGCAGTTGCTAACGCAAATTTTCTCGCATAATCCACAGCCTATGCAGCGCTCATTTTCGCTTTCAATAAATTTTAAAAGCTTATGAATTCCCCTATATCTGGCGTTTAGCTCCATCTTTTGCATAGGGTATTTTAGGGTGTGCGACTTGCTAAAAAACATCTGCTTTAGCGTGATCTTTAGACCAACTAAAAGATCGGGCTTAAAAGTATTGGCGATAAAGTGCTTAAATTTACTTGCCGCGCCCTTTGGTTTTGGTCTTTGCTCTATTAAAATATATTTTTTCTCACTCATTTTTTGCCTCAGATAAGTAGCACAAAGCCCGTAATCACAACGTTTAGTATGCTTAATGGAAGTAGCACTTTCCAGCAGAGCATACTAAGCTGATCGACCCTTAGATGTGGCCACGATGCCCTCGTCCAAAGGAAAAAGAAAAAGACTAGACTTGATTTTAAAAGTATCATTAGCCCGCCTGGGATAAATAAAAACTCGTTAAATCCGCCCAAAAACACGAGCGTGATGATGATGCTTGCTGCGATCATGTTTGTGTATTCGCCGATGAAAAACATCGCCCATCTCATGCCGCTATACTCGGTGCCATAACCTGCTACGATCTCGGTCTCGTTTTCTGTTAGGCAAAACGGCGTTCTGTTGCACTCCACAAAGCTTGCCATCACGAAAAGCACGAAGGCTAGGGGTTGCTTGAAGATGAGCCAGTTAAATATGCCTTTTTGATAGTTGTTTATATCAACTAACGAGAGTGAGCTAGTCACCATGACAACGCTTAAAAGCGCCATGCCAGCGACCACTTCGAAGCTAAGAAGCGCTACTACTGCACGAGCAGCGCTGATTAGTGCAAATTTATTGTAGCTTGCAAGACCTGCTGCGAGTGGCGAAAAGACGCAAACCGCTGCCACCCCTGCGATATATAAAACGCCTACGTTTATGTCAGCAAGTATCGGTCTAATCGTATGCCCAAAAACCTCAAACTCAGGCAAAAATGGCACGGGCGCAAGCGCTGCAAATGCCGCGATAGCAGAGATGAGAGGGGCAATAAGAAAGATAAATTTATTTGCATTTGCTGGGAGGATATCCTCTTTTGTAA